>DATBMP010000558.1:0-2580 GCA_036554845.1 Pyrinomonadaceae bacterium | reverse complement strand
TGAGACTGTATGACGGTTCACTGTACAGCGCGAGCACTTCACCGGTTTGCGGGTTCAGCACTACGACTGCGCCATGCTTTCCCTTCAACTGGTCCACTGCCGCCTGTTGCAGCTCGCGATCGATTGTCAGTCGCACATCCTGATTGCCTTTGTACTGAATGCTCTCTCCCCTTACGACTTCCAAAGCTTCTGGCAAAGCGCCGCTTTGTGTTCCAAAGAGTGCTCGCTCGATTCCTGGATCTCCACGGTCAGAACCAAACAGATGGGCCATCGCCTTGTCCATTGGATATTCGCGCACGATGTTTCCTGATGAGTCGCGCCGGTAGAGTGCAAGCGCCTTATCGAGGCGCCCACTCCGATCGAGAATCCAACCACGCAGAGTTGATTCTGAGAGTCTGCGATTGCGAAGGTCTTTGTAACTCAGCTCCTGAAACTTCTCGTTCCGCTCTTTTGCATAATGCGTCCAGTAAACATGGAATCCGACCAAACCGAGCGCGAGGCACACAAACAGCCAGCGCAAGGCCCGCAACCCACGATTCGTTGAAGTTGAGCCGAGTCGTTTCTTGACAGCTGTAGGAAGATCGGCGGGGATTGCTGCGGCAGTCCCGGTACCGCGTCTTCGGTTTCGCAGTAGCGACAAGAGCAGTAGAAGAATTACGAGCAAGAAACCGACGAGGTAGATCGTGGTCAAAAGCGCAGGCGTCTTTTCCGGTACAGGAACAGTGATGGGAGATGCTGCTGGTGTCTGAAAAAACAGTAGCACTGACATTAGATAGGCTATTGAAATGGGGTTCTCCTAAAAATACGTCGCTAGATTCTATTAATTCTGCTTTCAAGTGATCAGGAGAGATCGACCGTTCATCTTTCTTCTTTACGAAACCTCACTTCTACATCACCAAAACTGACAACATCACCCGACTCGATAACACGTGCCTCACCATAAGAAATGCGTCGACCATTGATATAAGTGCCGTTCGTTGATCCAGTGTCTGCTACCAGCAACGTGCCCTCAAGATTCATCATCACCGCAGCATGCACCTTAGAAACGCTGCTGTCGTTCAGTGAAAGATCGTTATCGCCTACACGTCCAACATTGAGTCTGCGCCCACCCGGTTTGAAAGCAAGTTCCATCTCGTAGGTGCGCTCGCGGGTTGTGATTCGCGCAATCACCGGCGTGTCGGGAATGGGTGGTGCGCCTTTCGGAATTTGCACCAGGTCGGCGTGCTGTCTGGCTTCATCGTGCTTTTTAAGTTCAGCCTCAAACTCACCGAACGTTGGATCGACCGATACGCCGGTTGTAAAGATATCGACTTCAGTCGCCACAGTGACTGGTCCAAGAATTCGATAGCGATGGTCATTGATGTGATCGATCGCGGCGGCGAGGATCTCGTGTTCGAGTTCTTTGAGTATCTCCGGCGGCGCCTCTGAATGGGTGCCCCACTCCAGCTTAAGTTTTAAGTGATGAGGTGCGATACGTCCTTTTGAACCTTCGTCGCGCACTCGCTCGTCCATTAATCGCTTCATGCGTTCGATCAGCTGAGAGGTGGTCAGGCCCGATTTCGGTTCGACAGTTCGTCCAAACCTACGATCCACCACGTCGCCCATTCCTTCCAGCAAACGGCGAAGCAGGCGTTCGGGAAGCGCTTCTTCCCGGCGTTTTGGTGGCAGCGGTTTCAACTCTTCAGTCATTGAGATCAAATACGCCAGACGACCCTCAAGGTTCCGGCGACCAGGTTTGAGCAACTTACAACTTTGTCAAAAGCGCAGCCTGGGACTGCGCTTGTAAGAGAGGGCTTATTGCGAAAACATTAGCATTCTAGCTGAAAGAGGTCTGGTTCGTAAGTTGAAGCGCGGTATTCTCAAGATGCCACCCTAAAAGCCAAATCTAGTACACGCGACTCGACCCTAAAGCGTTATACTACGGCTCCCCAGACAATCTTCTACGACACGCGCTCAATTCCAGGCAGCGTTGTCTAAGCAAAACCGTCCGCATCAAACATCATGCACACCCTTCATTTGCGCACTCGACTGCTGGTTCTCGTTCTAATCCCATTCCTGTCGGCTACCTACACGAATGCGCAGGACCCGGACGTCATCCGCGTCCAAACCGATCTGGTGCAAACCTCGGTGACTGTGGTTGATCGCAACGGGAAGTTTGTTAACGGTCTCCAGCGTGAACAGTTTCAATTGAAGGTTGATGGCAAGCTCCAGCCGATTGATTTCTTCGAGCACGTGGTGGCGGGTAGTAGTAAAGAGGAAGAGATAGCATCGCGACTTCAGGGCGCACCCGCTCCTTCGACAGCCGGATCGGTGCAGCGAGGTCGAACCATCGTATTCTTTATTGACGATCTACATCTTTCTCTCAGAAGTCATGAGCGAACACGCTCGATGCTCTTGAACTTTATCGACCACGAAATGGCCCCGCGCGACCTGGTCGCGATTGCGACCGCCAGTGGTCAGCTTGATTTCCTACAGCAGTTTACGAACAACAAGGAAGTCTTGCGTACAGCCGTGTCGCGAATTCTGCACCAACCGAATTCAATCGCTGGTTACGGCACGGGTCGCACCGTGATGACAGAG
>DATBMP010000500.1:0-2514 GCA_036554845.1 Pyrinomonadaceae bacterium | reverse complement strand
GGCGAATGTTTCCATCAACGATGTAGTTGACTGCCAATTGACGACCCGCCTCAAACGGTTCGCCTGTCTCGCCGTATTTCAAAACGCTGCTGGTCGGACGGACCATTAACCGGCGAACATTCGAGAGCCGCGTTATTAGTGCATCAGCTAGACCAACTCCCAAATAATCGTCGGTGTCACTTGCGGACTGTGTGCCAAATAATTTAAAGGGCAGTACTGCAACAGAGGTGCCGGTTCTTTCAGCGGCGATCTCACCTGACGGCGTTACGTCCCGTTGCAACTGTCCCGAAACTCGCGAAGGGGCGGGTATGATTTGACCCTCCAAATAACGATCAATTGCCGCACGCATCGCTTTTACGGATGAATAACGTCGCCCAGGATCCTTCTCGAGCGCCGCCATGATGATGTTGTCCAGGCTGCCTGTGAGTTCATGCCGCAAACCTTCGGGTGTCTGCTGTCGCACCTGACAAACATGCTTCACGGTGATCGGCGCCTGGTCCAGATTGGCGATCGGCAAAATGTTGTCCACACGACTGATTGCACCGCTGGGAAACTCGGGCTGCTCTTCAATAATCATTCGAGCCATTTCGTAAGGAGAGCGACTGCTAAACCGGTACGGTCGATGTCCGGAGAGCAACTCGTAAAGCAGCACCCCGAGACTATAAACATCACTCCGCTGCGAAACCGGAAAACCTTCCACCTGTTCCGGACTCGCGTACTCCATCGTCATCATGCGCATGGCAGTCGCGGTCACCGGCGACGTGTCGGAAGCAAGTTCAGGATTGAAAAGTTTTGCGATACCGAAATCGATCAGTTTAGGAACGCCGGAATCAGTGACGAGGATGTTGCCTGGTTTGATATCACGATGAATGATCTGGCGCTGATGCGCGTACTCGACGGCGTCGCACACCTGACAAAAAAGCCGAATTCTCTCTCTCACATCAAGACGACGCGTATCGCAGTACGCATATAGAGGTTCGCCCTCGATGTACTCCATAACGAAGTAGGGCAAGCCGTCTACAGTGCCGCCATCAAGCAAGCGCGCGATGTTTGGATGGTCCAATGCCGCGAGAATGTGACGTTCGTGCCGGAACCGTCGCAGGACAAAGTCGGTATCCATGCCTCGCTTGATTACCTTGATGGCAACGCGTCGCCGAAAAGTGTCGTCCGCCCTTTCGGCTACATAAACGGTACCCATTCCCCCTCGCCCGATCTCACGATCGATGCGGTATGCACCAACTCGCTTACCAATCATGGGGTCGGCTTCGTTCTCAATGTCAGCAGCAAAGCGATGAATACCGGTTACCGCGTAGACTGGTTTGTCGAGAAGATCCCCGGCGCTCTCATACTGTGAGATGAGCGCTTCAACTTCACGACGTAGATCAGGATCGTCAACGCAAGCGCGATCCAAGTATGGAGCTCTCTCTTCGGGATTCAGGTCGAGTGCCGTTTGGAAGGTCTCTTCGAGTTGTTGCCAGCGTGGCGAGGACATAAGAACGATGGTTAAATGGGAGTTCAAGTTGATTCGTTCTGCATCTTTCCGTAAAGCCAGGCCTTAGCCATTCGCCAGTGCCGATTGACTGTTACGGGAGTGACACCTAACACCTGGGCAGTCTCTTCAACCGTTAGCCCACCAAAGTACCGTAATTCGATGATCCTGCTCTTTAGATCGTCAACAGTTGCCAATTCAGTAAGGGCATCATCCAGGGCGATTAGTTCAGTACTGCGCTCGTCAGCCTTATCGATCTTTTCATCCAGTGGGACCTTCTGGTAATCGCTGCCACGTTTATTCGCTTTGTGGGCTCGCGCATGATCGACAAGGATGCGTCTCATCATCTGGGCTGCGACGCCGAAGAAGTGTGCGCGGTTCTGCCAATTCACCTGCGTTTGATCCACCAGTCGAAGATAAGCTTCGTGGACCAAGGCAGTAGGTTGTAACGTGTGATCGGGACGTTCGCGGCGAAGGTAGTTAGCGGCCAAACTTCGCAACTCACCGTAGATTAACGGCAACAGTTCATCGACGGCTGCGCTGTTTCCGTTGGTAAGATCGATCAGGAGTTTGGTTATGTTTTCGGTCCCGGGTTCGTTCACAACTGATCATGTCTTGGGAACAAAGATGCTGTGCAGGCGCAAGTATAAACAAATTCGAAACCCATTTGGAATTTGGGAGGCGTTAACCTGGGGGATTTGTATTTCAAAAATGCGGATAGCGACCGGAACGTGGTCGTGGACTTCAAGCGAGTGCGAAGCGCAAACTTGTTGTGTTCATGGGTGTAAGTTAGTGAATCGCTCCTTTGGCCTTGATGAGCTCGATCCGCTGAGCCACACAAAGGAACGAAAGAATCCTGCGGCTGGGTCTGGACCCCAAGACCTTGACAACCCCGGTTGTACCGCGAGCATCCCTAACGGTGAACTTCGATGGTTCGCCATGCGTTTTCTTCTTTACAGAGGTGAGAGGGGAGACGGGCGCCAATTCAGCCTGACTCCTCCAGAAATCACGCCTAATCCGGATTT
>DATBMP010000496.1:0-8116 GCA_036554845.1 Pyrinomonadaceae bacterium | reverse complement strand
CTTGAAGACCGAACCCATACCGCCGGAACCGATGGGTTCCATGATTCGATAATGAGCAATGATCTCCTCGGTTGAAGGTTTCATTTTCGGAGGAACGATTAGGGTGGCTTAGTCTAATAGAAAAAAGATGTACGACGAAGTGAGGTCGTTTGTTGTGAGTTGTTAGTCGTCAGAGGTCAGGGGTCAGAGCTCAAGGTAACAAGTCTGAGGTCTGAGGTGGTCGGTGGTCAGTGGCTTTTGGGTTTGGGTATTGGGTCGAGCCGTACCCAAGAGTCTTTTTGTGCAAAGCCGACCTTTTAACACTCACCACTGACCACTGACAACTGATAACCGGCAACTGACAACCGACCACTCACCTGACCCTGATCTCCGCCCACCAACCACCCACAAAGACAAACCTTGACAAAACCTAAATCTGTAACTACAGTGGTTACAGACAAAAGCATTGTTCTCCTTAAGTTTACGTATGTCCACTAGTAGTCGGTTCGCAGTTGCGGTTCACGTCTTGACGCTGATGGCTTGGTCTAAAGACGAGCCGCTTAAATCTGAGCAGGTCGCCGAGAGTGTTAATACCAACCCCGTCGTGATCAGGCGAATCCTCTGTGAATTGGCGCATTTTGGACTGGTGGTTTCGCAAACCGGCTCGATGGGGGGTACCAAACTCGCCCGCCAACCAAACGAAATAACGCTCCTGGATATTCATCAAGCAGTCGAAAGCCGAGGGGTCTTTTCCTTGCACCGACAGCCGCCAAACCGCGATTGTCCAGTAGGCGTAAATATCGAAACCGTACTCGGTGACGTTCTGGGCGAGGTCAATTCAGCTGTCGACCACGTGCTCGCGAAAATCACTATCGAAGACCTCGCTTTGCGGTTGCAGCCGTGCGTTAGTACCGCTGAGAAAGCAAGGCATTAGACGCAAGATTTGCAAAATATTCTGTAACAAGAAGGGTAACAAAAGCATCAAAGAGTGTGAGCGGCAGGGCTCAGGACGAGTTTAAACGCATGTTTGAGGGCAAGGGATGGTAGCGGAGTTCCTAGCACAGGAAGAGTTTGAAGCAAAAAGCGGACGAAGTTCAGTTGCCCCTCTGATTCACAACGAATCGGACGATGAACTGTTAGACGCCTACTCTCGAGCTGTCATTACAGCTTCTGAGAGGGTTAGTCCCTCGGTCGTCTATATCCAGGTTCATCACCCGGTTCAGACAGGCAACGGAAAAAGTGTACGCGACCGGCAACAGGTCCAGGGCAGTGGTTCTGGTTTCATTTTCACGCCCGACGGTTTCATCCTGACAAACAGCCACGTAGTTAATGGAGCTTCAAGAATTGACGTAACTTTATCGGAAGGAAATACGTATCAGGCTGATCTGATTGGCGATGATCCGGACACCGATCTGGCTGTAATCAGAATTAACGCACCCAACCTGGTTCCGGCGCAATTGGGAGAGGCGAACAAGATTCGTGTGGGGCAGTTGGTGGTTGCGATAGGCAATCCGTACGGGTTTCAGTACACGGTTACCGCTGGGGTGGTTAGCGCCCTTGGACGCAGTTTGAGGGCGCAGTCAGGTCGATTAATGGACAACGTCATTCAGACGGATGCGGCGTTGAATCCCGGTAGTTCCGGCGGACCCTTGGTCAACTCTCGCGGTGAAGTCGTCGGCGTGAATACCGCGATGATTAGACCGGCACAGGGTCTTTGCTTTGCAACGTCGATTGATACCGCAAAGTTTGTGGCCAGTCGCCTGATTCGTGATGGCAAGGTGAGTCGTAGTTATCTCGGATTTGCGGGACAGAATGTGCCGCTGCCAAGACGCATCGTTCGGTTCTACGGATTACCGGTTGAAAGCGGCATCCTGGTTGTTTCATACGACGGTGATAGTCCGGCCAAGAATGCGGGTTTGCTCGTGGGGGACATCATTGTGGGGTTTGAGGATCATCCGATTGCTGGAATCGATGATCTGCATAGGTTACTTACGGAAGAGCTTATTGGCCGCAGATCTTCTCTGGTGGTGATTCGCCGGACAGAGAAGTTGGTGCTCGAGGTAGTTCCCGAGGAATCCATGCGGCGGACAAAATAGGAATTGGGTAGTTTATTGCGGGACGGTCGGAAAGAGTCACGCGAAAGGAAGGTGCTTCATTGACACTCGAGAATGAACAAGGCGGGGTTGAATTGGTAGGCGCAGTAGGGAATAAGTTTGCAAACTCGAATGAAGGACTGCTGGATGATGCTGTGTCGATCGAAGATATCGACGAAGTACTCCAGAAGCTTGAACGATCCGGAACGGAAACAGAAGAACTGCTCATCGATGACATCACAGCTACGACCACGCCAAGTGAGGATGACGAGCAGTTTTCAGAAGAGGTGGAACTTGACCTCTCCGCCGGCGAACCTGACAAGACGTCTGATCCGGTCAGGGTCTACATGCGAGAGATGGCGCTGGTGCCGCTCCTCACGCGCGAACAGGAAGTTTCTATTGCCAAGAGAATTGAATGGGGCCAAAAGCGAGCACAAAAGGCGATTACACGATCGCCGATTGCCGTTAAAGAACTTGTCAAGATTGGCGAAGAACTAAGAGCGGGAACAGTTGGGATTCGCGAGATCGCGACCTTTGCCGATCAGATGGATCTGGAAGAACAGGACGAGCTGCCGGAAGAGCATCTCGAGGTAACTATCGAGGGGATTCAAAGCGTTCGCAAGGTTTACAACAAGGCGCTCAAGTTCGCCGATCAGCTACTGGTCGAGCGAAAGGCCACTCGTGGCAAGGGTTCGAGGAAACAGACCAGACTACAACGCAAGTTGTCGCGTACGCGTATCGAGTACTCACAATCCATTCGGGCTTTGAGACTGAAGGAGAGTGCGAATCAACGTTTGATTGCCGCTATCGGCGGTGTCTTCAAGGAAGTGCGTGCGTTCGAGCGACAGATGCAGACTTACACCGAGCGACTCGAAAACAAAAGGGTCAAGGCTGAAGAGAAGAAAGATCTTCAGCGACGAATGACTGCCGCGAAGCGCGGTCTCAAAGAGATCGAGCAGGAGCATCACATCTCGATCGCTGAAATCAAACGTTCTCACCAGATGATCGCGATTGGAGAGTCGCAAGCGGCCCAGGCAAAGCATGAACTGACAGAAGCGAACTTGCGACTGGTGGTTTCAATTGCCAAGAAGTATCAGAACCGTGGTCTGCATTTCCTTGATCTGATTCAGGAGGGCAACCTGGGATTGATGAAGGGTGTTGACAAATTTGACTGGAGACGTGGATACAAGTTTTCGACTTACGCAACGTGGTGGATTCGTCAGGCAATCACCCGGGCGATCGCCGACCAGGCTCGTACGATTCGTGTTCCCGTCCATATGATTGAGGTGATTAACAAGGTGAAGAGTGTTTCACGCGAACTCGTAAGAGAAATCGGACGTGAACCAACCACCGAGGAGATCGCCAAGAGAATGGGTACGTCGGTGGAAAAGGTCAGCAAGGCACTCAAGCTGCTGCAACAGCCGGTTTCACTCGAAACGCCAATCGGAGAGAGTGGTGATTCTCAACTCGGAGATCTGATTGAAGACAAGGCGAGTGAGAGTCCTGCCGAGAAGGTGATCACTTCCAATCTGCGTGAGATCGCCAGCGATCTTTTGCAAACGCTGAGCCCTCGCGAGGAGAAAGTGATTCGCTTGCGGTTTGGCCTCGATCCGCTGGGTCACGAGCGAACGTTGGAAGAGGTGGGCCAGGATTTCAACGTAACCCGCGAACGTATTCGCCAGATCGAAGCGAAGGCGCTGAGAAAGCTGCGACACCCTTCAAGGGCTCGTCTACTCAAGACCTTCACGGAAGGCGCTGGCCAGTAACAGCACAATTAAGAAAGAGAGCAAAGGATGAGTGAAAAAGTAAGGACTGTTAACGACAGCACATTTGAGCAGGACGTGCTCAAGTCTGAAAAGCCCGTGTTAGTAGATTTCTGGGCAGAGTGGTGTGGTCCATGCCGAATGATTGCACCAATTGTTGAAGCAGTGGCCGGCGAGTTTGAAGCAACCGCGACAGTGGTTAAGGTCAATGTTGACGAGAACCCGACCACTTCGGGTGCCTATGGAATTCGAAGCATCCCCACCCTGATTCTTTTCAGGGATGGTAAGGAAGTTGAACGTGTAGTGGGCGCAGCGAGTCGTGATTCGATTTCACGACTGATTCAGAAACACAGTCTCGCTGCGGCGTAAGACGTTCTTTCTTGGGAAATGTGAAGACCCACATCAGGGAAACCTGGTGTGGGTTTTTGTTTGAGATTTAGATGGCCAGTGGTCAGTGGTTAGTTGTCAGTGGTCGTGCTCAATGTTCTTTGGTCTGGGTTTTTGGTCTTTGGTATTAATGTCGCGTAGCGACCCCATGAACTTACCCCAGCCTTTCAAGGCTGGATGATCGGATTGCGAAAGGTTGTTTCGCGTAGCGACTAGCGAACGGCAACGATACCTGGCAGTTGGACAGAGTTTCGGACGTCGCTACGCGACCCAATCCACGCGACGAATGTTCCCCGTGCTTTGAAAGGCCGGGCTAAATTCATAAAGTCGCTGCGCGACTCTAGAGTCCCCAAATTCAAGACCCGCTCAAGACCAAAGACCAAAAACCAAAGACCAAAAACCAAAGATCAAAAACCAAAGACCACTGACAACTAACCACTGACCACTAACCGCCCTACATCACCCTCGATTCATTAGTCTCCGACAACTCCTGCAGACGGCGGTGAATGAAACTCTGTTCAACCCGGTTCGAGGTGAGCGAGAGCGCGACCGAGTAAGCATCGACCGCTTCGGATCGCCGATTCAACCGACGCAGTAAATCTGCACGCGCGGCGTGAAACAGATAGTAACCATCAAGCTTTCCAGAACGACCCGCTTCTTCAACCAACCTGAGTCCCTTCTCCAAACCTTCACTCATCGCAACTGCCGCAGCATGATTCAGTGCGATCACCGGAGAGGGATTGATGCGTAACAACTCCTGGTAGATTCCGGCAATCTGGTGCCAATCTGTCTCTTCAGCGGTTCTCGCTTCGGCGTGAATTGCGCCGATTGCCGCCTGCAACTGATAGCTCCCAATTCTTCGCATACTGAGAGCTTTCTCCACCAACTGCACGCCCTCTTCAATCTGCGCCTGGTCCCACAATGAACGGTCCTGCTCATCAAGAGTCACCAGTTCGTCTCGTTCATTGGTGCGTGCGTTTCGTCGGGAATCGTGCAGCAACATTAGTGCTAGTAATCCGATACTCTCCGGTTCACGCGGCATTAGCTCGCACAGAACACGGCCGAGGCGAATCGCCTCGGCACAAAGCTCCTTGCGCATCAACGTATCGCCGGCTGTGGCTGAATAACCTTCGTTGAAGATCAAATAGATCACGGCGCGCACCGAAGCTAATCGTTCCGGCAAAACTTCGAATGGTGGAACGCGATAAGGGATCTGCGCTACCCGTATTTTGCTTTTTGCGCGCACCAGTCTTTGAGCGAGAGTGGGCTCAGGAATGAGGAAAGCCCGCGCTATTTCGGTTGTAGTGAGACCTCCTAAGGTTCTCAAGGTGAGGGCTATCTGCGCCTCCTGGCCCAACGCAGGGTGGCAACAGGTGAACATCAGTTTCAGTCGATCATCTGGGTATTCCACGGCTTCCTCGAAGATATCCGGCTCGTTGTCTGGTTGTAGCCTTTCGGTTTCGTACTCGAGGAGAGGTTGTTTTTCAGTCTTGGTTTTTTCGCGGCGAATGGCATCGACCAGTTTGCGATGGGCCACCGTAGTGAGCCAGGCCCCGGGATTTCGCGGTTCCCCGTCTCGTTCCCAAGTCGTTACGGCAGAGGCGAAGGCTTCCTGTAACGACTCTTCCGCGAGATCAAAACTACCTGATACACGAATTAGACTGGCGATGATTCGTCCGTGCTCTTCGCGAAAGACACGCTCTAAGGTATCGGTTGTTTGCGCCATGCAGCACGAGATTTGCACGCGTCAAACGAACATGCAAGTACACCTGAACGGCTAGGACGTTCCTGGCAATCCTTCTACTTCCGTTACCTCTCGAACCTCGACGGTGCCGATGCGAGCGCCGGGAATCCGCGCCGCAATCTCAATTGCTTCTTCGATACCTGCAGCTTCAACCAGAAAGTAGCCGCCCAGTTGTTCGCGTGTCTCTGCGAATGGACCATCAGTTACCAAAGCCTTGCCTTCACGAACTTTCACGCAACGGGTTTGATCGGAAGGGTGCAGCGGGGCAGCGCTCAGATACTGACCCTCGCGGTGAAGTTCATTAGCAAGCGCTACAGACTCTTGCAACAATCCTTGTCGCTCTGCCTGGCTCCGTTGATTAAAAGTTTCCTCATTGTGATGGACCAATAGTATGTATTTCATAAGTTTGTTTACGCGTTCTCCTTGGCCTCTGGCCTGATATCCACTGCGATGTTGCGCCACTTACCCTGGCGAAAACGAATCATGCTCAACGCACATCGGGTAGCATGCCCGACGAGTATCGCTATCCAGATGTCGATCGGATCCAGCTTGCCGGTTTTTTGAATCACGAAACAGATCCCCAACGGCACGATGATCTGCGAAATGATCGAGATGTAGAGCGGGCTGCGAGTGTCTCCTGTTCCTTGTAACCCGCCGGTGTAGGTGAGCGCGACGGCGACCAGCAACCCGGACACACTCAGCACGCGCAGAAGTTGCACGCCGATATCGACCACGACCGGATCATCCATTCCAAAGATGGCCAGCAGTTGTCGAGGCAGGAAAAGAAAGAACAAGCCGATCACTAATGCACCACTAAACGCGAAGCGCGCCGCGACATGTACGGCTTCGTTAGCTCGATCCGGATGACCGGCGCCGAGGTTTTGTCCTGCCACGGCTGCAGCAGCGCCCATCAGACCTACGGCGGTCCAGGTGATCAATGAAAAGAGTTGCGAGTACGAGACGGCAAATGCAGCCTGGGCCGCAGCACTTTGGGCCAGCGAACCTATGAACGCCAGCATCAATACTCCGCCGATGTTCATCGCGATTCCTTGAATCCCGGTGGGCAATCCAAAACGGAAGAGTGATCTGATGATGGACCAATCGGGCCCGTATCCTGAACGGCTGGGAAACGATACGACCCAGCCGCCTCTCCAAAGTTTTATTACGGCGTACAACGACACGAGGCCAGCCGCGATCATCGTGCCCATCGCTGAGCCGGCGGTTCCAAAGGCCGGAATAGGACCAAGACCGCTAATTAGCACGATGTTAAGAAGAAGATTCAATACGGTCATCACGATGCCGAGGATCATCGGAGTGCGCGCATCACCGGCAGAGCGCAACGCACCGCCGAGCATAAAGAAAACCATCATGCCGCTGCTGAAGAGAAATGCGATGCGCAAGAAAGGCAGAGCTTCAACTTTTACTTCGGGCGCCGCATTGACCAGGTCGAGAAGGCTGGGCGAAAGAATGTAACCAACCGGGGCCATGACCAGCAGTGAGATACCAAGCGCAGTGAGAAAAGCCTGATAGACCACGCGGTCAACCTTCTCTTCATCGCCGGCACCCGCAAAACGGGAGACAAGAACGCTCATCCCGGTAAAGAGAGAGGTAATAAAGACGATCACTACGATAAAGATCTGCCAGGCGACGCCAATCGCTGCATTTCCCTTGAAGCCAACGAGATGACCGACGAGCGCGTGATCGACAATGCCTTGCAGTCCACCGATGACGTTTGTGAGCATAGTGGGCCAGGCGATCTTCCAGACAGCGGATTTGAGTGGACCTGCAACAATCGACCTGTCATAGCGTGGTTTTGCGGATCTGGGTGCAGTGGCAATGTCTTCACCCGAGGGGACGGTGACCGTCTTGTCGGAGCTCGCAACTGGGATGGAAACGTTACTCATGAAAGGTTAGGAAGATTTGGAAAAAGGAATTTGGAAATTGGAATTTGGAATTTG
This sequence comes from Pyrinomonadaceae bacterium, assembly GCA_036554845.1. Classification (GTDB taxonomy): domain Bacteria; phylum Acidobacteriota; class Blastocatellia; order Pyrinomonadales; family Pyrinomonadaceae; genus PSRF01. Next base: position 192 of record DATBMP010000496.1, on the reverse strand, counting down.
GAAATTGGAATTTGGAATTTGGAACTTGGGATCTGGTTTTCCAGTGGTCAGTGGCAGCTGCCAAAGATATCAGGTTGGGAAGGGTGGTTTACCCCCGCACGTTCGGTGGCATCAAGGCGAGAGGGTTTGTGCGCCGCACCCGAAGGATTGAGATCATGCCACCAAACCAGCGGGGGTAAACCACCCTTCCCA
>DATBMP010000433.1:0-3551 GCA_036554845.1 Pyrinomonadaceae bacterium | reverse complement strand
CGGGAAGTGCCTTTACGCCGCAAGCGATTGAAGCAGACATTTCGCTATCGGGGTCGTCGTTAACTGAGAAGACGACATTTCGATCGCGCAAGTGCTCTTTGACTCTGTCAGCCTCATGACCGACGACAACAACGATCTGGTCCACGCCAGCTTCGCGGACGTTATCAACTACGGTGCTGATTACGGTCTTGTCGCCGAAAGGGAGTAAAGGTTTGAACGCGGGCATCCGGCTTGAACGCCCGGCGGCGAGAAGGATGGCACAAACGTTGTTCATGGGGTCTGAGATCAGTAGTCAGTGGTCACTGCTCAGTTGTCATGGGTCAGGGGCTTGGGATGAGTGATCTCTGCGGTCTTCGAGTTAGTACCACCTCGCGGTAGCGGGTGGATCCTCGCCATAGCCGATTGCTGATTGCCAATTGCCAATTTCGCAATGGCCACAAAAAGTCTTTTGGGTACGGCTCTGCCGCACCCTTGCGGTAAGCCTGCGGCTTACCGTTATTCCAACCTAATTATCAGGCTATGCCTAAACTTTTCCATCTTGTGAGGCATAGCCTCGATCAAAATATATGAAGGTTCGGTAAGCCGCAGGCTTACCGCAAGGATGCGGCCGAGCCGGAACTCCAAAAAGGACTTTTTGTGCAAAGCGCATCATCCCTTCAGTTGCTGCAGCGCCTTGATCGTATACTGCCTGGCCATCTGCTTGCGCCAGTTCATCACGAAGTCGGTGTTGTCGAGTGGGCGGGCTTTGATGTAGGCGGCTTCGGCTGCTGCTTGAATTCTTTCCTCGTCGAAGGGCTGGCCAATCAATGCGTGTTCGGCTTCTTTTATTTCAATCGGGGAAGGTGCAATGCCCCCGAGAACAATTCTCGCGTCGGTTACGACATCGGCATTCGTCTTAATCCAGGCGGCAACCCCCAGCACCGGAAAATCGAACGCACCACGACGCCGTAGTTTTTGATACGACGCACGCCAGCCGTTCGTTGGTGGGAGATGTATATCGACAAGAAGCTCATCCGAGCGTTTGCGCAGATAGTCGATTCCATCATCGTTATACAGACCCGCCGCATCGATAACTCTTTCACCAAGTGTCGAAACAAATCTCAGCTTGGCGCCTATGGCCACCATCACTGGAACTAGATCGGATGATTGCACGGCCCAACACTTGGAACTTCCCGGAGCCACCCAACAAACATCGCCATCTTTCTTCAAGCAGAAATTGATGCCTTTGCGCCATTCGTAATTTTGATCGTAGTAGTTGCAACGCGTGTCGAGCAGCAAGTTACCGCCGATCGTTCCCATGTTTCGGAGCAGCGGTGTCGAGATTGTTTTTGCCGCATGGGACACGACAGGATAATCACGATTTATAGTCGGATGGTTGACGATCTCGGTCAGGGTTACCGATGCACCGATCTTGATTCCTGTAAGCCCTTCGCCCCTTATCTGATTCAACTCGGCCAACCGCATGACTGAGATCACGGTTCCGGGAGTTTGCTGCCGGCGTTTCATGTTGGGATAGAGATCGGTGCCGCCAGCAACGAACTGTCCTTCGGGACCAGCAGCGGCCATGATCTTTACCGCTTCCGAGATCTCTCTCGGAACGCGATATTCGAATTTTGGTAGACGCATCATTGGAGCAGCTACGCCCGCCTTCTGTCGCTGATCTTCAATTCAGGGTTGACTTGGTCTTCTGTCATAAGTCTTCCGCTCTCTTTTGGTAGCCCGTCGGGCAGAAATCATTCACACCATTCCCTGCAAGCGCTCGGCCGGTTTAGTCACCGGGCTGAAGCCCGGTGTGAATTGAAAACGACTACGCAATTCATGAATGCACCGCCACTCGCGGCATCTCTCTCCCGTCGCCTCCCTCGTCAGGCGTCAACACCTTCAACGGATCCGGCCAGTGAACGTCGGGCACTGCAGTCGGACCAATGCGTCCCTCCCGACCTTTCTCTTTCTCCTTGAGCGCCTTTAGAACTTTCTCTGGAGTGATCGGCACTTCATCGATACGCACGCCCACCGCGTTGTAGACCGCATTGGCAACCGCAGGCGGAACTGGCAAAAGTGGTCCTTGTCCGACTTCCTTCGCGCCAAATGGTCCATTCGGATCCGCGTCTTCTATCAGATAAGTCTTCACGTCACACATCTCCATCGTGGTTGGACTCTTGTACTCCAACAGCGAAGGAAACTTGTGCACGATATTACGATTAGCGCGATACACCATCTCTTCCATCAAAATCTCGCCCAGGCCCATGTAGACGCTGCCTTCGACCTGGCCCATCACCAGCATTGGATTAATCGACTTGCCAATATCGTGCGCGATCCAAATCCGTTCGACAGTAATGATGCCGGTGGACGCATCTACATCCACCTCCGCTACCGCCGCTGAGTAACTGTAGGCCGGTGATGGCCCAACACCTGATCCTTTGAACTTGCCGGGAGATGAGGGTGGCGAGTACGAACCAACGGTACCAATCGACCCAAATTTTGATGCAGCGAGGACGACGGCTTCGGCAAACGAGACGCCTACCTCCGGATTCTCAACATCGAAAACCCGCCGCTCTGCTAGTGACAAATTCTCGATCGGCACACCCAACTTCTCTGCCACAGCCATCACGAGAAGTTCGCGTGCTCTTTCTGCTGCTTGAATTGCCGCATTTCCCGTCATCAGGGTCACGCGACTCGAATAGCTACCGAGGTCAACCGGTGTCAGATCGGTATCTGCAGTAACCACGCGAATGTCGAAAGGATCGATTCCCAAAACCTCGGCCACGATGTATGCGAGAATCGAATCCGAACCCTGACCGATGTCGGTCGATCCGCACATCACACAAACGCCACCTTGTCGATCCAGCCGCAGCTGCACACCTGATTGCGGCATGTTGTTCCAGTAGATCGGCAGGCCTGCACCGCAAAGGTAAGAACTACAGGCGATGCCGATTCCTTTGCCGTACGGCAGGTTCCGAGGTCCTCCATTCCAACCCGAAAACTTGTTCTTCCAATCCGAACCTGCAACAACTTTGTCGATGCAGGTCCCCAAACCCATGCTGCCAACGCGCAGATAGTTGGCGGTTATCGAGTTCGGTTTCACCAGGTGTTGGCGACGAATATCCACCGGGTCGAGATTGAGTTGTTCGGCGATCTTGTCGAGATGGACTTCGAGTGCGTAACGTGGCTGTGGCGTCCCGTGTCCACGCTTGGGACCACACGGAGGTTTGTTTGTGAAACAGCGAATGCCTTGAAACTTGTAACGCGGGATATTGTAAGTAACGGTTTGCAACGCACCGGTGTAAAACGTGCTCGCTACTCCGTAACTCCCGTACGCGCCCCCATCCAGGTACGACTGGAAATGCATTCCGGTTATTGACCCGTCTTTCTTCACTCCAGTTCTGACATGCATCAGCACCGGATGCCGGCCGCGGTGGCAATAGAAGACTTCTTCACGCGTCAAACAGATCTTAACGGGCCGACCGGTCATCATCGCGAGCTTGCAAACGACAACCTCATGATTGAAGGGATCGCTCTTTCCGCCAAAGCCGCCACCGTTGGGTGTAGCG
>DATBMP010000410.1:0-9426 GCA_036554845.1 Pyrinomonadaceae bacterium | reverse complement strand
ACTCTAGTGATCGGAACGGTAGTAGCTATTGAAGTGCAACGGCATCTAAATCCAAATCGATCCAAAGCGGTGTCGCGCTGCGCTTGCCACCGCACTCCAAGGAGGCTGCGTTTGTTATCACTCCAAGCCAACCGCGCGCCTAATGCGAACGGCTATTTGAAAGTTCCTACATCGCCTTCTGTTTTTCAGTTAGACCAATGCCCATCTTTTCGAGTGTTGGTTTGTTGAGTGTGCCGGTGACTTTGATGCTCTCGGCCGCTTGATACTTCCTCAGGCCTTCGCGTGTTGCGTCATCAAGCTTTCCATTCGGCTCTCCTGAAAAGAAACCGCGACTCTTGAGAACTGCTTGTGCTTGATTGATCTGGTCCTTTGTTGCTCGAAAGACAGGCCCGCGCTTTTTTTGAGTGTTACCCGGATCCTGAAAGAGAGTGGTTGATGCGGCGGCTTGAGACACCGCAGCGATGAAGGATACGAACAAGAGAGACAGTACTACCTTGTGAAGTTTTTTCATTTTAGTTTCCTCGTTAGTGTGAGGCGCGCTGAAGCGCGCGGGTTTCGGAAAATGAGGTTTCGAAAAGCGAGACTATCCTAATCGCGAGACTCGATTCACTCCAGCCGATCAGAACAACGGGCAGATCCAGCTTGATGCTTCAATTTTTGCATTCGGTCCTGAGCAGCACGCTCGAGGCAAGGCATTAGTCTTGAGTAAATCGAGGTCTTCATTTCGTCGGGGGCGCCCGAGTATCTTCTCCGTCTCACCGGGATAGTTGAGGTCGCGCGAATGGGCTCTCGTCAAGCATCACCGGGCTTCAGCCCGCTGTGAGGCTGGCTTTCAACCGCCCCTTTTGGGCGCACTCGGTCCAAGAATTCCTCGAAAACCTCAACAAACCGAGCATATTTGCGATTGTTGGCATATGTTCAACCGTGTGTTACCATGCTTGCCGGCTGGAACCGCTATCCGGTCGCAACGCTCCACACCTCGCTTCAGTAGTTCAACCCGAACGATTTCCCGAAATTCTTCATGACAAAAATTCTTGCCACGATTGCTTTCATCTCACTCTTCGCCGTGCCGTCCTTCGCGCAGCATCCGGCTTTTTATACTTTCGACAACTTCGACCTCGCCAATGGTATCAGGATCGAAACTCCACCGGTGCCCGAGAAGCCGCGCAATCGTGTTCGCAAACTTACGCAGACCACGAGCCTGAAATACTCAAACACTCCTCTACCTGAACTTACTCATACAACCGTCAGTAGCTCTCTTGAAGGATTTACTACTGGTAACACTGAAGTCGATTCGTTCATTGTTGACTCAGGCAAGCGAAACTCTGTCGATCCGCTATTGCTCTATTCGATCATGCATCAGGAATCGTCCTTCAAAAGGAACGCTCTGTCACATAAAGGTGCGAGTGGGCTGATGCAATTGATGCCACCCACAGCGCGTCGCTTTGGGGTGACGAAGATCTTTGATCCGCGTCAGAACATTGAAGGTGGCGCGCGGTACATGCGTTGGCTGCTCGACTATTTTGCTGGAGATGTGAAGCTCGCACTCGCTGGTTACAACGCAGGTGAAGGCGCGGTGATTAAGTATGGCTATCGTGTTCCGCCGTATGCCGAAACGCAGGAATACGTCAGGCGAATCGGAAGACGTTACGCGCTGATTCGTGATCCATTGGCAGCAAAGATGGCGAATGGAATCAATCGTGAACAACTGGCTGCGAAGGAATCAAAGCCGTTGACGGTTTATGAGCGAACTGTGTCGGCAGTGAGGTTGCCGGACGGTCGATTGGTTTTAGTTAGTCAGTAGCGAAGCATCAATCGCGAAAGTTTTAAGGGCGACGTTAACAGCGTCGCCTTAATTTTTATCGGATACGAGATCGGCTTCGACGCAATTTCTTGAAGGTAAGACTGTTTGTCGCAGCTGTGGCGGGACGCGTGCGCTCCAGTGCATCTCTTGCGGCTTCGCCGCGTCCCTTGCGGTAAGGCTCTGCCTTACCATCGACGCACCGTTGAAGAAGGCTCGCCTCCGCCCGACGTGATCAGGCGGAGCCTTTAACGCATGTTGCAACTCACGGTAAGGCAGAGCCTTACCGCAAGAGACGCGGCAAGCCGCAGGGACGCGGCAAATCCCAGGGATGTGGCAAAGCTGATGCAAGCAAGTTTACCTCGGGAGTCGTAAAGTGAGGTCGTAGGCTATCCTAACTGGCGGGTTGTGTGACTAAAGCGGGAAGTTGCGTCAGGACCTTCGCCGCCGGAACGCAAAGCACGGGACAGGGAGAATTTCTCACCACTCGTTCAATCTCGGATCCAAGCACGGGTGTTCCGCCAAACAGCGATGAATGCACGTTAGTTCCGATGATGATAAGGTCTGCATCGGTTTCTGCTGCCAGTCGCACTATCTCCTCGTATGGCCGTCCTTCGGCGATGTGTGGAATCGCTTCTTTGTCATCGCTGCCGGCTAGTTGGGCCATTCGCTCTTCCACATAGCTGCGCATGCGTGCGAGGGCGGTTAGACCACCCTCAGGGAAGATCATCGAGATCTGTTCGAAGTAATCTCCAATTACATAAACAGCATGAAGTTCGGCACCGGTCTGTTGTGCCAGTTGTTTCGCGACGTGTGTTGCTGCTGCTGACGAGGGACGAAAGTTCGTAGAAAGCAGGACTCGATTTAACCGAAGATCGGTGGCGCTGCCGCGGTACTCAACAAAGTCGTGCTGTGGAGGTCTAATCGTCAGTACTGGACACGGTGCTTCGGCAATGATTTCTCCGGACGTTGAACCCCAAAGCGCGCGGGATATTCCTTTTCGACCGTGTGTCACGACGGTAACTAGATCGATCGCATATTCTTCAACCGCCTTTGCGATTTCTTGAGCCGGGTCACCTTCAACAATAACGGGCTCGACCTCTAACCCATTGAACAGGGGATCGGCCAGTAGTTGTCGTACTTCTCGCCGCAGTTGTATCAGCCACCGCTGGTCCTGGTCTTCAAAGATTCGCTCGGGCAGCGTCAGGAGATTTGCTGGAACCCCTGCGCTCTGGACACTGAACAGGACGACTCTGCCTCCGCCACTTCGAGCAAAAGCAGCTGCATATTTCAAAGCCGCGCGTGCATGCGGCGTGAAATCGGTTGGGAAGAGAATGTTTCTGAATGGATACATCGCGAACAAATATTAAGATCAGGTTGAAATTTTAAGACTCAGGTTGGACGACGCCCTTTACGTTCCTCTGGGTTGACCTTGCAACTGAAGTTTATCGGACACCTTCACAAATCTAAAGTTTTCAAATACCGGGAATGCTTCCGCGCGAGAACAACGCGAATGCGCCAGTGGCTCAACGGGGCTTTGCACAAAAAGTCTTTTGGGTACGGCTCTGCCGCACCCTTGCGTTAAGCCTGCGGCTTACCGTTAGTCAACTTGACTATCAGGCTCTGCCTAAACTCTCACATCTTTGAGGCATAGTCTCGATCAAAATATATGAACGTTCGGTAAGCCGCAGGCTTAAGGGTGCGGCCGAGCCGGAACTCCAAAACGGACTTTTTGTGCAAAGTGGCTCAACGGCCTTCTCGACTCGCAAGTTCTGCGCATCTTAAGCTCGCGAACTGCAATCTCTCAAAGTTTCATCCAGGTATGCGTTTGTCGCGTCAAACAGGGATGCTCCACGGGGCAAGTCCGTGGCATCGCACTGAACCAGTCCACTTGTTGTTCTGGATTTTTCGCAAGCTTCCATGCCAAACTCACCCCGCATTCCTCAAGTTCTGCGCAATCCAACAAGTTCGACAATTTTCTGGACCATAACCAGAAACGTTACGTTTGTGAGAACCGTAAAACTGTGACCCTAGCAATCTTAGCCGTTGGATTTCTTGGTGCTCTGGTTGCCGCCTATTTTTTCTACGGTGGCTGGGTCTCACGTCAGTTCAAGTTAGACGACTCGCGCGTAACTCCTGCTAACCAGGTGAACGACGGCGTCGACTTTGTTCCTACCAAACCCTTCTATCTTTTTGGCCAACACTTTTCCGCAATAGCTGCTGCAGGTCCCATTGCCGGACCGATCCTCGCGTGTCAGGCCTTCGGATGGCTCCCTTGTTTACTGTGGATTGGCTTGGGTGTGGTCTTGATTGGCGCGGTTCATGACTTCTCCAGTCTCGCCGCCTCCGTCCGACACGGCGCAACTTCTATTGCCGAGATTGCCCGCGAACATCTTGGCAATCGAGCTGGCCGCGCAATGATGGCGTTTATTTGGATCGCACTCGTTTACGTGATCGTCGCATTTGCTGATATCACTGCCGGAACCTTCGTCGGCGGTTCCGAAGAGTTGCGTGCGGCCCTAGTAGATTTCAATCCGGGTGGCGCAGTTGCAGCAGCCAGCGTGATGTATCTGGGCCTCTCGATTGTGATGGGTTTGGTCCAAAGGTTCCTGAAACCACCATTGTGGTTGATCACGGTGATCTTTGTTCCTGCCGCCTTCGCCCTGGCGTGGGTAGGGACAATGACTTCAAACGTTTTTGTGATGAATCACAAAACGTGGGGAATCTTGATCTTGATCTATTGCTGCGTTGCCTCGATGGTTCCGGTGTGGGCATTACTGCAACCACGTGGGTATCTGGGCGGTTTTATTTTGTATGCAGCGCTTGCGCTAGGCGTGATTGGAGTTTTCTTTGGTGGGTACGAAATTCAACAACCCGCGTTCAAGTCGTTTAATGTTGGTGGGATGACGGGAATGCTCTTTCCATTTCTGTTCGTCACGATCGCTTGCGGCGCGTGCTCCGGATTTCATGGGTTGGTCTGTTCCGGCACCACGTCGAAACAGGTGGATCGTGAATCACACATTCGTCCAGTTGGGTATGGAGGGATGTTAGCGGAAGGCTTTGTTGCGCTGATAGCACTGGTCACCGTCATGATCGTGACTCAGGAAGCTTTGCGCGGCCGAGCTCCCGGAACAATTTACGGCAATGGTATTGGTGAGTTTCTAACCTTGATCATAGGACGAGACAATCTTCCCTTCGCAGTTACGTTTGGCGCGATGGCGTTCTCGACATTCGTCTTTGACACGTTGGATGTCTCCACACGATTGGGCAGATACATCGTGCAAGAGCTGTTCGGGTGGAAGGGTCGCGTGGCGGCACTCGCGGGAACGCTGATCACGATCGCTTTGCCCTTTTACTTCATTATCTTCGCGCCTGCGAATTCCTGGTCAAAGTTCTGGACTTTATTTGGAGCGTCGAATCAACTGCTTGCGGCATTGACGCTGCTCGCCATAACAGTCTGGCTTTACCAGGCCCGACAACGTATTGCTTTTACGTTGGTGCCGATGATCTTCGTTCTGGTGATTACACTCTGGGCGTTGTGTGCACTAGTCGTTGGCAATTTACGACTGACGAAGATCGGTTCCGGCACGTTTGATATCGAGCTAATAAATGCGATAGCGTCGGCGGCACTGGTCATTCTAGCGCTTTACCTGGCTGTTATTGCGATCGTTAAGTTGCGTAGCAATCGCCGGAGGGATTCTTTGTTAACCACACATCCAGCTACGAGTTTGGAATAGGCGCGCAGTCGCCTCCAGATTTTAAATTGGGCCTTAAATGTGAGCTACAAGATTAATTAGGCTGAGGCCTCATCACGTCGGGCTGAGGCGAAGCCTTTTTCAGCAAACGCGAACGGTAAGGCAGAGCCTTACCGCAAGGGATGCGGCAAAGCCGAACTAGACAACGATGCGGCAAAGCCGGCGAGACAACGATGCGGCAAAGCCGACTAGAGGATTGGACGACTGTTCAAAGCCGTACGCAAAACAAAAACTAGTCACCTTTCCAAGGGAGACCCCATAACGGCTTGAGGTACCCCTACAAATTGCCCAAGAAACGCGGGTAGTGCTCCGTTAGACACGCTAACAGAGCACTACCGAAACGCTTGGCTTCTGGACAGTTTCCCCCTCAATCAGGATAATACGCAGTTTCAGCACGCTTGCTTTTGGCGTCTATCTGGAGGAAGCCGCGGGAAATGCCAGTTTTCGCCCTGTAAACGCTGAAGGCAATACTAATCTCGTAATCATTTAACCAAGAAAGGACGCTTCCCGAACCGGGAAGTTCTGCTGATCTGATTTTCAGCGGCTGCTGGTTTGTCTGGCAGTATCAGCAAAATATCATGCCTAACCATTCAATCAGAGCATCTGTCTCAAGCCTCGGCCGTCGGGTTTTCTACTCAATAGCTGTTTTGGCTTTCACCGCCCTTGCAGCAGCGCCTTCTTTTGGCCAGTCACACGGCGGTGAGGTGAATCTTCAACTGCCGGATCTTCGTCAGGTCAACTTTTTTGGAGGCATCAACGGTCACAACTTGCTGCTTGCCGGCATCGTCATCTGCATGTTGGGTCTGCTCTTCGGTCTGGCCATCTACATGAACTTAAAGAAGCTGCCCGTGCACCGAGCGATGCGGGAGATCTCTGAGTTGATCTATGAGACCTGTAAAACCTACCTGATTACCCAGGGCAAGTTCATCTTGATCCTCGAGGTCTTCATCGGATCGATCATCGTTCTTTATTTTGGTGTCTTGCTGGCGATGGAGCCGTTGCGGGTAGCGATCATCCTCTTCTTTAGTTTGGTGGGTATCGCCGGCAGCTACGGCGTGGCGTGGTTCGGCATTCGCGTCAATACGTTTGCGAATTCGCGAACAGCTTTTGCCAGTTTGGAAGGAAAGCCTTTCCCGCTGTACGCGATTCCATTACGTGCAGGCATGAGCATCGGCATGATGTTGATTAGCGTTGAGTTGCTGATCATGCTCTGCATTCTGCTGTTCATTCCCGGTGAGTATGCCGGTCCGTGTTTCATCGGTTTTGCTATCGGCGAGTCTCTCGGCGCCGCAGCACTGCGCATCGCCGGCGGTATCTTCACAAAGATCGCCGACATCGGTTCCGACCTGATGAAGATCGTCTTCAAGATCAAAGAGGACGACGCGCGCAACCCTGGCGTGATTGCAGACTGCACGGGTGATAACGCAGGCGATTCGGTTGGACCAAGCGCCGATGGTTTTGAAACATACGGCGTGACAGGTGTCGCGCTTATTACATTCATCTTGCTTGGTGTCGGTGACCCGACCGTGCAAGTTCAGCTGCTTGTCTGGATCTTCGTGATGCGCATCATGATGATCATTGCCAGCGCCGCCTCGTATTTCATCAACGACGCGATTGCCAAAGCGCGTTATCGAAATGCGGACAAGATGAATTTCGAAGCCCCACTGACGTCATTGGTTTGGATCACCTCGATTATCTCGGTGATCGTCACGTTCGTGATTTCTTACCTGACGATACCGGAACTCGGCGGTGATACGACGTTGTGGTGGAAGCTTTCGACGATTATCTCGTGCGGAACTTTGGCGGGTGCGATTATTCCTGAATTGGTGAAGGTGTTTACCTCAACCGAGTCGGCACACGTAAAAGAGGTCGTCACTTCGTCAAGAGAGGGCGGAGCGTCACTCAACATTCTTTCGGGACTCGTCGCCGGAAACTTCTCAGCCTACTGGCTGGGCATGAGCATCGTCGCGTTGATGTCGATCGCCTACTATTTCAGCACTCTCGGGTTAGATCCATTGATGGTCGCGGCTCCAGTTTTTGCCTTCGGTTTGGTGGCCTTTGGGTTCCTTGGAATGGGACCCGTAACCATCGCAGTCGATTCGTATGGTCCGGTGACTGACAACGCGCAGTCTGTTTACGAGTTGTCCTTGATCGAACAAATTCCAGACGTTGAAGCAGAAGTTAAGCGAGATTTCAACATGAACGTAAACTTCGAGCGCGCAAAACATCTGCTTGAAGAGAACGATGGCGCCGGTAACACATTCAAGGCGACAGCTAAGCCGGTACTTATCGGAACGGCCGTGGTTGGTGCGACTACGATGATCTTCTCGATCATGATGGCACTGACGGGAGGTCTCACAACTAATACGCAAAACCTTTCGCTGTTGCACGCTCCATTTGTTCTCGGTCTGATCACCGGTGGCGCAGTGATCTACTGGTTTACCGGAGCCTCAACTCAAGCGGTAACGACGGGTGCTTATCGTGCAGTTGAGTTCATTAAGGCAAACATCCGACTAGAAGGCGTTGAGAAGGCCTCTGTTGAAGACAGCAAGAAGGTGGTCCAGATCTGCACTCAGTATGCGCAGAAAGGCATGTTCAATATCTTCCTGACGGTCTTTTTCTCGACTCTCGCATTTGCTTTTGTCGAGCCCTTCTTCTTCATCGGATATTTGATTTCGATTGCAGTCTTTGGTTTGTACCAGGCGATCTTCATGGCCAACGCCGGAGGTTCCTGGGACAACGCAAAGAAGGTTGTCGAGGTCGAATTGAAGGCGAAGGGAACTCCGCTGCACGATGCGACGGTAGTCGGCGACACCGTGGGCGATCCTTTCAAAGACACATCGTCTGTGGCGATGAACCCGGTGATCAAGTTCACCACCCTGTTTGGATTGTTAGCAGTTGAACTGGCCGTATCGATTGCCGATCCTGCTGGAAGTCTTGGTGAAAATGGACTGATGGTTAGCCAAATTCTTGCCGCGGTATTCTTCTTGATCTCGGTCTTCTTTGTGTGGCGCTCGTTCTATGGAATGCGCATCGGCACAATAAAAGAGGAGCCGGCAGCGATGCGGGAAGAGCGAATGGCAGCGGACTAAACGACAATATTGGGGTTTCGGGTAGAGTGTTTACTCTACTCTGAAACCCCAGCGACGGATGGACCCAAATCATGACTGCACATGTGAGCTATTACAAACCGGACACATTGTTGGGTGCCGCACTTGCGCCTGTTGACTGGCCACGATCAGTTGGACTGGTTTTCGCGTTCAGCTTGTTGATGGCCGCGGCGGCCCAGGTCCGGATACACATCGGTTTGGTGCCCATCACTGGGCAGGTGTTTGTTGTGCTACTGACCGGCGCTTTACTCGGATCTCGATTGGGCGCTAGCGCGATGATTGCTTACCTGGTTGAAGGGACTGCGGGCCTGCCCTTTTTTACCGGCGGGGGAAGTGGATTTGCTCATCTGTTGGGGCCAACTGGAGGATACCTGGTGGCATTCCCCGCGGCGGCATTTATAACCGGTGCGTTTGCTGAGAACGGTTGGGATCGCAAATTCCCTACAGCGGTTGCGGCGATGGCTATTGGTTCTTTGATCGTGTTGCTTGCGGGTTGGGGTTGGTTCTCGTTTGTCACTAATACTCCGCCGGGAACCGCATTTAACCTTGCGGTTAAGCCGTTCATCATTGGTGACATTGTAAAGATCCTTCTGGCCGCTGCTGTTCTACCTACCGGCTGGGCACTTTTGAAGCGAGTCGGTGTGGATAAAGAGTAAGGAATACCTTTTGAGTGCGGTGGCAAGCGCAGCGCGACACCGCTTTGGATCCGCGGTGATTAACACGGTAATAATTGGGCAGCGTTTAATCCAAAGCGGTGTCG
>DATBMP010000373.1:0-4507 GCA_036554845.1 Pyrinomonadaceae bacterium | reverse complement strand
CTGTTTGTGAAGACTGACGATCCAGAAGCTGCGACGAAGATCACCGCGGCGATCGCGAACCGCGCCAAGCAACGAAACCTGATGAGTCTGGAGAATGCAGTGTCCTCGTTAAATCAGTCTGTGAGCATCAAGTTGCATCGAGTTCCGGGAACCCTCAGCTACGTTTGCGACGGTGGCCGGCGGCGAGCGAAGTTCCTCGCCAGCGGATCGTCAACACCCGTTGATAAGAATGAGTTACCGCTTGGTTCGGTTTACAGCTTCAAACTGCAAAACACTTCTGAGGTTCCGTTGCATGTGACGGCGATTCTGTTGAGCAATGATGGGGGAATCAAAGTGATCTTTCCCAAACTCAATGAGAATGATCCCCTGGCGGGCGGCGGGGCGGTTGAACCAAAAGAAACAATCAGACTAGTCACAACTCCACCGGCAGGAAGAGAGGTGTTGAAGGTGATTATCACGAGAAGGCATACCGACTTCAGCTTCCTCGAGACGGTTGCTGTAAGAAGATCTGGTGGCTCGGCTCTGGAGCGACTGTTGGGTCAATCTGGATATAAATCGAGAAGCGAACCGCTGCCACCCGACGCACCCGATCAGTGGGGTGTGATCACCTTCGATCTTCTCGTCACGAATTGATCTTGGAGGCATCGTGGTAAGCGAACCCATCGGAGCGCGGGCGTCCCGCCCGCCTGGTAGTTCCGAATCATTCCCCCTTTCTCACACGGCCACTCGGGCGCCGTTGCGGGCGAGACGCCCGCGCTCCACGTTGCGGGCGAGAAGCCCGCGCTCCACGTTGCGGGCGAGACGCCCGCGCTCCACGTTGCGGGCGAGACGCCCGCGCTCCATGTTGCGGGCGAGACGCCTGCGCTCCATGTTGCGGGCGAGACGCCCGCGCTCCATGTTGCGGGCGAGACGCCTGCGCTCCGTCGCAGTCGTAATAGTCATCCTGCTTATAGCCGGCGCCAGACACGTCGCACAGAAGCCAGAACTGAAAGTCCAGGTGGGCCACGCGAACGCCGTTTTCACAGTCGCCATCAGCCCTGATGGCAAAACGATCGCTAGTGGCAGTTCCGATCTCACGATCAAGTTGTGGGAAGCAGAGACCGGTACAGAACTGTTGACCCTGCGAGGCCACGAGATGATGGTGAGTGCAATTGCTTTCACTCGCGACGGCAAAACTCTAGTCAGTGGAAGCGGGGACAAGATGCTCAAGTTTTGGGACGTGGCGACTGGCCAGGAGTTACACACAATCAAGGCGCCGATTGGGATACGAACCCTTGCCTTCAGTCCCGATGGCAAAATCCTTGCGAGCGGGGGGTTCGACAACATGGTTCGGATTTGGGATGCGACCACACGCAAAGAACTATTTACCCTCAAACACGCGGTGGTGATCGAAGATGTAGCCTTTAGTCCTGATGCTCGAGTGCTGGCCAGCTGTAGTCCGCTGGATAACACAATAAAACTGTGGGACTTGGACCAGCGTGTCGAACGAGCAACGCTTACGGGACATGACGGCCGTGTCAAATCACTCGCATTTAGCCCCGATGGAAAGACATTGGCGAGTGTCAGCTACGATCGCACCGTAAAGCTTTGGACCGTGGCAGATCCCTCACAAGTCAAAACCCTCAACACGCCTTATGGGCTCACGTCGGTCGCATTCAGCCGAAGCGGTAACACTCTCGCCGCCGGCAGCCTGGATGCCACAGTCCGCCTTTGGGATCTAACTCGCAGCTTTGCAACCCAAGCACTTCTGGGCCATACGGCTGATGTTACACAGATTTCATTCAGCTCGGATGACAAGCGGCTCGTTAGCAGTAGCGCCGATCACACGATCAAGTTATGGGATTTAGAGAGTAAGCGAGAGCTGCGAACACTGAAAGCTCGTTCTCAGGCAATCACCGCGGTTGCATTCGATCACGATGGTAAAACCCTCGCCAGCGGAGGTTCAGACAAGACGGTTAGGTTATGGGACTTATCCAGCGGCACCGAGGTGCGCCTACTCCGCGGTCATGAAAAGGAGGTAAGTGCCCTCGCTTTCAATCCCAAAGCGAAGGCTCTCGCGAGTGCCGGTGATGATGGAACGGTCAAGCTGTGGGATGTTTCGACTGGGCTCGAGACGAAAACAATTAAGGCACACACTAGCCGAGTGATCTCGCTCGCGTTCAGTCCAGATGGAACGAAGCTGGCGAGTGCTGGCTGGGACTACAAGGTCAAAGTGTGGGATCCAATTAGCGGCAATTTGATCCAAACCCTCCAGGGTTATGGCGCCCAGGTGAACTGGTCAGTCGCGTTCGGGACAGACGGTGGCCTCGTCGGTGTTGGCAATCGCGAAGAGAAGGTAACTCTTTTCGACGAGCAAACCGGTAAGGACGTACCAACACTGCGCGGGAAAACCGGTGCTACGTCGGCTTTTATTCTCAGTCCTGATCGCAAGGTTATCGCTGCGGGTATGGACCGAGCGATCGAGATCTGGGATGCGGTCACTGCGCAACCGGTGCAGACGCTTACTGGTCATCCCAACATGGTCATGGCAGTTGATTTCAGTCCTGATGGAAAGATGCTTGCCAGTGGTGGATTGGACGCGACCATCAAACTCTGGAACCTAAGTAATGGCGCTGAAGCAGCCACTCTGATTGCTATAGACGACCTCGACTGGGCTGTCGTCAATACAGAGGGACGTTACGATGCCTCACCTTCAGGTATGGAGCTCATGCACTGGCGCGTTGGTACGGAGATTATCGCGCTCAGTCAATTGAAAGAGCGCTATTACGAACCCGGCTTGTTATCGAAACTGATGGGTTTCAACAAAGAACCGTTACGTGACATCAGCGAGTTTCGAGACGTTAAGCTGGTCCCCCTGGTCGAATTCGATCCACCTGGACCGGGCAGCACGGCGATGAAGATCAAACTCAACAATCGCGGAGGCGGCATTGGACCAGTGCAGGTCTTTGTAAACGAGAAAGAGTTTATCGCCGACGCGCGACCTTCGGGTTTCAACCCAGCCATAGCCGAGGCTTCATTGAGTGTGGATCTCACCGGCGCTTCCAGAATTCCTGGCAAGGAAAATCGAATTCGGGTTGTTGCTCGCAACGCGGAAGGATATCTGTCGAGTCGCGGTTCGGATGAAGTGTGGGAACCGCAAGGCGAAGTTTCGAGCGTTGCTCCTGAACTCTATGCGATTGTGGGTGGGGTTTCGAACTATGCGGGAGATCGACTCGACCTTCGTTACGCTGCGAAAGATGCCGAGGACTTTGCCAAAGCACTCGAGCTTGGGGCGAAGAAACTCTTTGGCGCCGATAAGGTTCATCTCAAACTTCTCGCTACAGAAAATCAGAACGCTATCAATCCGACGAAGGCCAACTTCCGAGCCGCTTTTGAAGAGTTTCGCCGTGCTAAACCCACAGACATTCTGGTGATCTATCTCGCGGGACATGGCGTAACACTTCAGCAAGGCACCGATACTTACCTTTATCTGACCGAAGCAGCGCGAACCACAGACAAAGCCGTACTCGCAGACTCAGCAGTGCGAACGGCGACTTCGATTTCGAGTGATGAATTGACTGAATGGACCAAGGCAATCCCAGCCCTAAAGCAGGTGATGATTCTCGACACCTGTGCCGCTGGCGCAGTTGCCACGAAGCTTGTTGAGAAACGAGATGTTTCGGGCGATCAGATTCGCGCGCTTGAACGTTTGAAGGATCGGACAGGCATACACGTGTTGATGGGCAGTGCTGCGGATGCAGTCAGCTACGAAGCGAGTCAGTACGGTCAGGGCTTATTGACCTACGCTCTGTTGCAAGGGATGAGAGGTGCGGCGTTGCTCGATGACGGGCAGGTGGATATCAGTAAGCTCTTCAACTATGCCGTGGACCAGGTTCCGCAGATGGCGCGCAACGTTGGTGGAATTCAGAAACCGGAAATAAGGATACCGAAAGGTGGCGAAACTTTTCCGATCGGCATGTTGACCGACCAGGAGAAGAAACTGATACCGCTGGCGATGGTGAAGCCTATCGTTTTGCGCCCGCGTATTAGTTTGCAGGAGCTTGGCGACGACACGCTTGGCTTGATCAATGAACTTAGAAACTTGTTGCGCGACGCGAGTTACGTCTCGGTAAGAGGTGTAGTAGGACAGCCGCAACTGGTTTACGTCGATGAAGATGAATTACCCGGAGCGTTTCGTCCGACCGGCACCTACACAATCGAAAACGACGTGGTCCGTGTCAAACTCTTTATCCGCCGTGATGGTGAAACAGTTTCGACCCTTCCGTTGATTGAAGGGTCGAAAGCGGATGTTGCCGGACTCGCAAAGATCATCCGGTCAAAGATCACCGAGTCTCTGAACAACACGCCGCGCTAGAAGCTGGAAGTTTGCACAAATCTCGCGCTGTAACGCGTCCATTGCGCTCCTCTGGAACCGCGCGTGCGGTATCGCGCTGCAAGCCATAAACATCCTGCTCATCCGGAGCCAAAGACAGGTCCGACAACTATATTGATAGCCCCTTTGAGGATG
>DATBMP010000354.1:0-2727 GCA_036554845.1 Pyrinomonadaceae bacterium | reverse complement strand
AGAACATGGCGGCTGTGGATTGGAAAAAGTTGTACTGGCACTTGCCCATGAACACGATGGACGACGAGATGGGCCGCCCGAACCCGCTATGGAAAGAACAGATTGAACACTCGAAACTCGATGCCTACTGGGAACCATTGCGCTATCAGAACAAGTTTGACCGCATTCGTGTACCGGTGCTCGGTGTCTCGGGTTGGTATGACGATGAACAGATTGGTACTCCATTGAACTTTGCCGGCATGACAACCAAGGGCCACGAAAGTGTGCGACGTAGTCAGAAGTTGGTGATGGGACCCTGGCCACACGCGATCAACTCTGGGACAAAACTAGGTGCGGTTGAGTTTGGTCCGACGGCAGTGATCGATCTGACTGGCTTGTGGCTGCGTTGGTTTGATTACTGGTTGAAGGGAATTGACAACGGGATCATGAAAGAGCCACCCGTGCGGATTTTTATCATGGGTGAAAACGTTTGGCGAGACGAGAGCGAGTGGCCTTTGGCGCGAACTCGTTGGACCAAATACTTTCTCCATAGTGGCGGACGCGCGAATACGCTTTCCGGCAATGGAACGCTGTCGACAACCGAGCCGGCCGAAGAACCCAGTGACAGTTATTCTTACGACCCAGCTAAACCAGTACCGTATGTGACCGATGCGAGCTTTGCGCAGATCGGTGGACCTGACGACTATCGTGAAGTTGAACAACGCGAAGATGTGTTGGTCTATACCAGCGATGAACTGACCGAAGATACAGAGGTGTGTGGACCGATTCGCGTGAAGTTGTTC
Organism: Pyrinomonadaceae bacterium; assembly: GCA_036554845.1. Taxonomy (GTDB): domain Bacteria; phylum Acidobacteriota; class Blastocatellia; order Pyrinomonadales; family Pyrinomonadaceae; genus PSRF01. The sequence goes on along the minus strand of DATBMP010000354.1, from coordinate 1,945 downwards.
GCCAGTTCTTCCGCACGCGACACGGATTTCATGGCCAAGCTGGTCGATGTGTGGCCGAATGGATTCGCTCAGCGGTTGACTGACGGCATGGTGCGTGCGCGTTTTCGCCAGGGGCTGGACAAACCATCATTGATCGAACCGGATCGAGTGTATGACTACGATCTCGATTTGTGGAACACCTGTCAGACATATAAGAAAGGACACCGCATCAGACTTGAGGTTGCATCAAGTGCATTTCCGAAGTACGACCGCAATCTGAACACTGGGGATCCGCTGGGTAAGACAAGTGCGATGAAGGTTGCTAATCAGAAGATTTTCCACAGCAAGCAGTACCCGTCGCATGTTGTCCTGCCGATTGTGCCAGGGAAGTAGGTTTGTCAGTGTGAGTGCCTGGCTATATCAAGTGGTTGGTGGTCAAGCTGCGGCTCAGCCGCATCCCTTGCGGCATGGCTTTGCCTTACCGAACGGGTACTAAAGAGGTTGGCTGCGCCTGAAGGATCCAACGAATAAGGCGCAGCCTGATCTCAAGAGGGTCGATGACGGTAAGGCAAGCCATACCGCAAGGGATGCGGCAAAGCCGACACTCCTCGACGACTGACCTCTGATCTCTGAGCCCTGACCTCTGATTTCTGAAATCTGACTTCGACCTCTGATCTCTAACCTCTGAATGCTGACTTCGACCCCTGACTTCTGACAACTTCACTCACCACATTGGTCGGACAATTCGTCACCGCCTCCCCACTCCAGCTAACCAATTAGCTTGACAAAAACACCTTCAAAAATATGATCGGCGCGCAGTCTCGAGCGAAAAAGTCAATTCACCGTTTGGGCTCTACTGCGTTCGCGTTCCTCAATTGAACAGTGGTCAAACCAATTGATGATTTGAATCTCCGAGCCATCCTGCTCCTCTGTGCGCTCTTTGCGACTCTCTTTCTTTGTGAGGTGAATGCCACCGGCGTCACCTTAACGGGCGAGACCAAGAGGCCGCACAGAGCGATGGCTTCAGCCGACATTGTGGTCGCGGCTGACGGCAGCGGCGACGTTCTTACGGTGCAAGAGGCAATCGATCGCGTTCCCGCTAATAACACCTGGAACCACGTCATTCTAATCAAGCCCGGAATCTACAAGCAGCAGATCAGAATTCCGTCCAACAAACCTTTCATCACCTTGTTGGGCCAGGACGCTGCACGAACGGTTCTGACTTTCAACCTATCCAACTCGCAAGTAGGTTCGACGTCAAGTTCTTTTTCAACATACGTTGCTGGAAGCGATTTTCGCGCTGAGAACCTCACCTTCGAAAATTCGTATGGAACAGGCTCCCAGGCAGTCGCTCTGTTGGTTGAAGCTGACCGCGCCGTCTTCATCCGCTGTCGCTTCCTCGGTTGGCAAGACACGCTATACGCCAAGTCTGGCCGGCAGTTTTACAAAGACTGCTACATCGAAGGGCACGTCGATTTCATCTTTGGAGCAGCTACTGCTGTGTTTGAGAATTGCGTCATTCACAGCAAGGGGCAGGGATACATCACTGCTCACATGCGTTTCAGCGAGCAAGAGTCTACCGGGTTTGTTTTTCACAACTGTCGATTGACTGGAGAGAACACTGGCAAAGGAGTCTTTCTCGGCAGACCATGGCGCCCTTTTGGTCGCGTAGTCTTTGTCGACACCCAGATGCAGCAACACATTCGTCCAGAGGGTTGGGATAATTGGAGAGACCCGGCGAGAGAGAAGACCGCATGGTTTGGTGAGTATCGTTCTCGAGGTCCGGGTGCGAATCAACCAATGCGGGTTAAGTGGTCGCGGCAAATTACGAAAACTCAGCTGAAAGATTTTGCAACGGCCGCATTCTTGAGGGGTAAGGACGGTTGGCGACCCGATGCAAAAAATCTCAAGCAGATGAATCACCCACCTGAGTTCATCGTGACTAAGTGGAGCGACTGCTTAAACA
>DATBMP010000338.1:0-4998 GCA_036554845.1 Pyrinomonadaceae bacterium | reverse complement strand
ACTTGGTGCAGGTGCGAGGGAATACGAAGACTTTCTACAACGATGGCACGATTCGGCACCTCGGCGAGTGGGGGTCTACATCGGTTACGCCGGTGAACCGTTGGCCCACCAGATTGAAGCCGGCTCAGATATGTTCCTGATGCCTTCTCTTTATGAACCTTGTGGCCTGAACCAGATGTACAGCATGCGATATGCAACGATTCCCATCGTGCGGGCCACGGGTGGTTTGGATGATACGGTTGAGAGTTTTGATCCCAAACGAGGCGCTGGAAATGGCTTTAAATTTTATGACTACACGACAAGGGCGCTGCTTGATAAAATCCGTGAAGCCCTATACTTTTATGCTCAGCCCGAAATCTGGCGAAGAATTCAGATCAACGGAATGTCGATAGATAATTCCTGGTCGGCCGCTGCCGCTAAGTACATCGAGCTGTACGAAAAGGTTCTCGAATCTTGAGTTTTACGAGTAGTTCTTCCCGCCGCGTTTTTAGCTACTCACAATCGAAGTTAAGAACAGAAGGAGATTATTAATGAGTGAGAATGTGATTGAAGTCAGTGATAGCAGTTTCGAGAAAGACGTGCTGCAGGCAAACGTGCCGGTGTTGGTTGATTTCTGGGCTGCGTGGTGTGCGCCTTGCCGGATGTTGGCGCCGACTGTGGAGGCCGTAGCAGAGAAGTATTCGGGCAGTGCTCGAGTTGTTAAGTTGAATGTCGACGACAATCCTTCAATTTCACAGCGGTACGGAATCAAAGGAATCCCCACATTGATACTCTTCAAGTCGGGCAAGGAAGAGGAGCGGGTGGTGGGAGCTACTTCAAAAGAAGCTATCTCTCGCATGATTGATAAACACGTGGGCGCAGCAACTGCGTAGTTTGCACTGGTTGTGGCGCGGATTTTCTGAAGTGATGGTCCGCGCCACATTTGTGTTTCAACCGATCGATCCTGCTCATAGCTCCGAAAACAGATGAAGTCACTGCGTGCGGCGGCGATTGCCAGACAGCGATCATTTGAAGAGAGGTTGGCTGAACGACTTCGCTCGCGGAAGGTTGAGGATGCGAAGCTGCGTGCGCGTCAGGCGCAGGGAAAGATTCGCCGTTTCGTCAACACAAATTTCCGCAAGCAGGAGATGGTTGCAGCACTCGCTTTACGCGGTGGCGAATGTAATCGCTGTGGCGCGTGTTGCGAGCTGCTTTTCAAATGTCCTTTCCTGAAGAAGCAGGCGGACGGAAGCACATTGTGTGGGATCTACCAGAATCGTCCCAACTCATGTCGTCTTTTTCCGATTGAGGAGAGAGACATCCGCGAAGTTAAAGGAACGTGTAGCTACTACTTTATTGAGAAGCCAGTGAGGTTGGAAAAGGCGGGGTAGGGATTGTCGATTTACGATTGTCGATTGTCGATTGTCGATTTCGGTTTTGGTAGCGCCCGCATTGGCTCAAACAATTATGAACTTGACAGAACTATCACTAGCTCGCCGCGAACAACTCGCAAATCGTCAATCGTCAATCGCAAATCGTCAATAACTAATGTCTAAAATCATCACCGTCATCGGCGCCCAGTGGGGAGATGAAGGCAAGGGAAAGATCGTTGACCTCCTCGCCGAGCACTTCGATATCGTCGTGCGCTATCAGGGTGGCCACAACGCTGGTCACTCGGTTCAGGTTGGTGACCAGTCTTTCGTGCTGCACCTGCTTCCCTCCGGCATCGTCCACAAGGGAAAGACTTGTGTGCTCGGAAACGGGATGGTGATCGATCCCAAAGCCTTCTTTGAAGAAGCTGACCGCCTTGTCGCTCAAGGAGTGGAAGTGACTCCTGAGCGAGTGAAGATTAGCTCGCGCGCGCACCTTATACTTCCCTACCATCGCGCTTTGGACCATACGAGTGAAGAACGTTTGGGTAACGAGAAAGTAGGAACGACCTTACGCGGTATCGGTCCGGCCTATGAAGACAAAGCGGGTCGGCGTGGTATTCGGACTGCCGATGCGCTGGTTCCCGATGTTTTGCGCTCGCGCATCGAACGCAATCTTGAAGACGCCAACCGCATCATCATGGCGTATGGCGGTGAAAAACTCGATGCTGATCAAATCTTCAATGAGATTTCGGCACTGACTGAACGACTTGGCGCCTTTGTTGGTGACACGACACACTATTTGAACGTTGCTGCGTCCGAAGGTCGTTCGATCCTGCTCGAAGGTGCACAGGCAACATTGCTCGACGTGGACCATGGCACATACCCGTTCGTCACTTCTTCCAACACAACCGCGGGCGGCGCGATTCTGGGAACTGGATTAGCACCGAATCGGTTGACTGGTGTGCTCGGTATTGTTCGCACCTACACCACACGAGTTGGCGAGGGCCCCTTTCCCACTGAAATGTTGGAAGGTGAAGCTGAGTTGGGCCAGATGATTCGCAAACGTGGTCGTGAGTATGGAGCCTCAACCGGACGACCGCGACGTTGTGGATGGTTCGACGCCTTTGCCACGCGATACGCTGCGGAGATTAACGGTTTCACCTCAGTAGCGTTAACGAAACTCGATGTGCTTGACGCGCTTGACGAGATAAAGGTCTGCATCGGATACACGCTGGACGGTCGTTCTTGTGAATCGCTACCGCCGGTGTCGCAGGATCTTCGTCGGGCGAAACCAGTGTATGCGACGTTGCCGGGTTGGAAGACTTCTACTGTTGGCGTGACCGAGATGAGTGAGTTGCCGGCCAACGCGCGCCGTTATGTTGAGTTCCTTTCGGACCAGATCGGCGTGGAAATCGGTTTGGTATCAACTGGTCCGGAGCGCACGCAAACAATCATTGTGCACGACTCCGCCCTCGGTAGTTGGCTGAAGGATTAGTCAATTGTTAGTTGTTAAAGGGTCGTTGGTAACTGACCCACTGGTAAATACCAAACTTGCTTGCTCTCAATCTGGCATGTAAAATCCGACCCGAACTTCCTCAATACATTGAAAAGAGCACGCTTTCCAAGAAGCGTGCTCACTGTTTGTTAAGCGTGGGCCGATAGCTCAGTCGGTAGAGCAACTGGCTTTTAACCAGTGGGTCGCAGGTTCGAGTCCTGCTCGGCTCAAAATCCACACAGTGATTCAACCACAGTCCGGTCGCGCGACGTCGCGTGCGGGAATCTAGACCACAGTGCTTCGCGAGTAACACATTTCTTCCTCCGCTGCGTTCGGAATACTCGGCCAGACTTGATCTTTAAAGGTAATGGGGGAGTATAATGCGCCCCCAATCTTACAACTCGGTCAGGGGGTAGCGGCATGAAGTTACAGGTTGCTTGCTTGCTCGTCCTAGCCACTTTCACTTCGGGAGCGGTCGCTCAGCGCCAGAACCTGCCTCGGTCACGAAAGACCGCATCTGTACCGCGCACTCAAACAATCAGAATCTGTCAGGGCGTTCCGATTCCTGACGGCTACGTCATTGTCGCCTATATGACTTCAACGGCGTGTCCTCATGGAGCATACATTTTAAAAAAGCAAGATCAGTCTGAGACTTCGTTAGCAGTTAGCCGCAGAGCTGCTGCGTCTGCGACTGACGATTCGGAAACGAGCCCTAACGCGAGTGGAAATCGATCGCTGAGAAACCGACCCAACAGTTCGTCAGCGAAATCCGCTCGGGATCGCGAACCGCGTCCGGCGACAGGATCAAACGAAGCGGCTCAAGCGCCCCACAACGGGCCTCAATCTGCAAACGCGACGTTTACGGGAAACGTGGCTTCAGCGTCGCGGCCGCGTCGTGTCACTGCGGAGGAATCTGAAGAGCTAACCGGCCCACCTACGTTGATTGGGGGGAAAACGGCGCGCCCCATGGCGCCCCCCAAGTTGGGCATCATGGGTGCCCCTTCCGATAGGACATCCACGGATACGCCCCGGGCCAACGCTGAGCCAACGCCGGAAGAAGTTGATGAAAACGATATCGTCCGCGTGGACACAATGCTCGTGACGGTGCCCGTCAGCGTGCTGGATCGCCAGGGACGGTTTATTCCTGGCCTCAAGCGCGAAGACTTCACGCTGTTGGAGAATGGTGAACAACAACCGATCTCCTATTTTGAAACTGCCGAAAAACCGTTCACAGTAGCGCTGCTGCTCGATACGTCGGCTTCAACGCATTTTCGCTTGAATGAGATAAAGGCGGCAGCCATCGCATTCGCAAAACAACTGCGCCCACAGGATCGCGTGCTCGTCGTCACCTTCAACAGCGAGGTGCTGTTGCTGACCGAGGCGACGAATGACGTGAACTTGATGGAAGCCGCGATCGAGGAGTTTGCGAACACCGGAACGGCCACGCGGTTGTACGATGCGGTCGACCTCACGATTCTTGAGCGGCTGAACAGAATCAAAGGTCGCAAAGCGATCGTCTTGTTCACGGACGGCGTGGACACAGCAAGTCAATTGGCGACTTATCAAAGCACTCTTGATCAGGCAATAGAATTGGATGCGCTTATCTATCCGATTCAATACGACACCACAGACTACATGCAGGCGATGCAGGGCGCCGGCGGTGTGACGGTCACGACGACGCAACGAGGCCCGTTTGGAATCACGACTTCCAAGCAAACCTACAATGTGCCGTGGAATGGCGGCGTGCCACCGCCGGGAACAACCAAGGCCGATTACGAACGCGCTGATCAATATTTGCACGCGCTGGCTGACAGAACCGGCGGCCGTCTGTATCAAGCAAACGACACAAGGCAACTGGCTGGCGCGTTTTCACTAATCGCTGAAGAGTTGCGGCGGCAATACACATTGGGCTATTACCCAAAGAGCGCCAATATCGCTGATGGCGAGGAGCGTCAGATTCGCGTGCGCGTGCGCCAACCGAATCTCGCAGTAAAGGCCCGCAACAGTTACGTAAAGTCTTCGTCGGGCCAAAATCAATGAAAGGTTTTTAGAAATCCCCACAGGTCAGAGGCTTAGTGCGGCGGCCCAAAACTTTGAAGAGTTCAAAAGCGAGGGTACTTCCATGAATAACGATCGTGTGGCACGCAATGC
>DATBMP010000325.1:0-9176 GCA_036554845.1 Pyrinomonadaceae bacterium | reverse complement strand
AGATAAAGGAGCTTGCCACGAAGACATAGGGGCGAAGAGAACTCACAGCGAGTTTCAGGCAGCGAGAGACGCGTTGTTGATAAGTAAGCCACGTCTCGGCGAAACAAATATTGAAACTTTGACCAGCGATGCATCGCCTTTGGAAGCGGCTAAGAAACTGGCACTCGCTCTTGACCGCTCGATCCTTGCCATTCAAGGGCCACCGGGTTCAGGGAAAACTTATACCGGCGCGCGCATGATCATCGAACTGATTAAGGCTGGAAAGCACGTTGGCATCACGGCCGGAAGTCACAAGGTGATCAGTAATCTTCTGTCCGCGATCTGTGAAGCGGCAGATGAAGCGAACGCTCACATTTCGATCGTCCAAAAGATCACAGACTCTGACGGCTGTGAACATGCATACGTGACGCACGCCAAAGACAACGCAAAGGTGCTCGAGAAGTTGCAGAGTGGCGAAGCTCAAGTGGCCGCCGGTACTGCCTGGTTATGGGCGCGAGAAGAGTTCGTCGATTCGATCGATGTGCTGTTCGTTGATGAAGCCGGGCAGATGTCGCTCGCTAACGTACTCGCTGTCTCGCCTGCCGCCAAGAGTGTCGTGCTCCTGGGCGATCCGCAACAACTCGATCAACCGCAAAAAGGCGTTCACCCGCCGGGCGCCGAAGTGTCAGCGTTGGCCCATCTGCTTAACGGCCGCGCAACGATCGATCCGCAACAGGGTTTGTTCCTGGGAGAGTCATGGCGACTGCATCCGGACATCTGCGCGTTCACTTCCGAGGTTTTTTATGAAGGACGACTGTACGCGCGACCAGAGAACACTCGACAACGACTCAATGCCGTTGGACCACTGGATGGTACCGGCTTGAGATTTGTGCCGGTGACTCACAGTGGAAATCAGAGTGACTCGCCTGAAGAGGTTGAAAGGATCGCACTGTTGATAGAAGGGTTGCTGCACAACGAAGCCACCTGGACCAATAAGAAGAACGAGACGCTAGCACTCACGTTGAAAGACATTCTGATCGTGGCGCCGTATAACGCGCAGGTCGCGCTTCTCACACAACGTCTGCCCAAAGGCGCTCGCGTAGGGACTGTGGATAAGTTTCAGGGCCAGGAGGCCCCGGTGGTCTTTTATTCCATGACGACATCCACACCGGAGGATGCACCACGCGGAATGGAGTTTTTGTACAGCTCGAACCGGTTGAATGTCGCAACGTCACGAGCGCAATGCGTGACCGTGTTAGTGGCGAGTCCGCTTTTGTTTGAAGTGCAGTGCCGGACGCCACGACAGATAGAGTTGGCGAATGCGTTTTGCAGGTACTTGGAAATGAGCCGGGTTGTTGAGGCGTAGGCTAGCCTGCGAGGTCCGAAGTCAGAAGTCAGGATCATAGAGCAGAAGTGAGCGGTCAGAAGTGAGGAGTCGGAGGTCATGCACGATGCGCGGCGGCTTAGCCGCATCCTTTGCGGTAAGGCTCCGCCTTACCGTTGGCGGACTTAAATTTTTCAGGCTGAGCCTGCGATGCGAAAGCTTAGGCGCAGCCTGATTAGAGAACGATCCTGACGGTGAGGCAGAGCCTTACCGCAAGGGATGCGGCTAAGCCGCCGCGCATCGTGAATGACATCTGATTTCTGACCTCCGACTTCTGACCATTTCTGCTCTCTGCGCTCGTGGTTTAGCATTCTCACATGCGCTCGATTCGCGTAGTCACCTACAACATTCACAAGTGTCGTGGACTTGATGGCCGGCGCCGTCCCGTGCGCATTGCCGAAGTTCTCAAACAGATCGATGCCGACATCATCGCGCTTCAAGAAGTTGTCGGGATGGATGAACCGGAGCGTGAACACAATCAGGTGCGAGCAATCGCGGAAGAGCTCGGACTTGATTTTCGCATCGGAGAGAATCGACGCTTGCGCGGTGGAGCCTACGGCAATGCAGTGTTGAGTCGCTTACCCCTGCTCGACGATCACAATCATGATCTCACCTGGCAGAAGTATGAACCGCGTGGCTGTCTGCATGTGAATGTTGCCCTGGGCGAGAGAACACAGGCTCTGGATATCTTCAATGTTCATCTGGGTACGGGCTTTTTTGAGCGCAGATACCAGGCCAGAAGACTTCTCGATGTGGTGAACTCTGTGCAGGACCAGGTTCCCAGGCCCAGGCTGGTACTGGGTGATTTCAATGAATGGACGCGTGGACTGGCCACACGGCTTTTGAGTGACTATTTCAACAGTGCCGAACCACAGCAACGATTAGGGCGAGCGCGAAGCTATCCGGGAGTGTTGCCGCTGATGCATCTGGACCACATTTACTATGACTCATCATTGCAGCTCAAAAGTATCGTGGTCCATCGCAGCACGTTGGCGTTAGTGGCGTCCGATCACCTGCCAGTTGTTGCTGAGTTTGAGTTGGGAAGTGAGTAGCCGTGCATAACGAAGCCAGGTGGTATGAGCTCTCTGCTCTCTGCGTCTCTGCAATCTCTGCGCTAAATTTTGTCGCGATGACAACGACTTGAGACTGGACGAAATAAGCGCAGAGACGCGGAGAACGCAGAGACGAAACAGAATGGCTCTAGTGCGACGTCGTGCTCACCTTCTTATCTTCCAAATCCGATTGCATCCCTTCATCCACTGCTGCCGGGATCTTCTCTGAAGACTGCTCTCGTGTGCTGTAGAGTTTCACGCCTCGATAAAGCAACGCCAACGCAATCCAAACCACCAGGACCAGAAACGGATACACAAGAACCTTCGGGAAGAAGAAGACGAGTGTCGCCAAACTCGCTAACAATACGCCGGACAGGATCATCAATCGCGCTTCAACTGGCTCCAGCACACGGCGGTTTGTGAATGCAGCGCCAACGGCGTTTCCGATTCGTACCGCCCCCGCTGCAACACGCGAAGCGCTTCCACCACCGCTCGCTATCACTGCCGGGTGGCGCGGTTCGCCAGGCGCGCGTACCTTGCGATTAGATTGAAGAACAATCTCCGTCGCGTTAGTTAGATCGTTGAGGTACATCTCCTCCATCTGTTGCGCAAAACGCTCGTCCTCAATCACTGCGTCCAACTCGCAGTTACCAAACCAGCTGGCAATATTCAGGTTTGTTGACCCGACACGGGCCCAGTTACAGTCAGCAACCGCGGTCTTCGCGTGAAGCATCGTGCCGTTCCATTCGAACACGCGCACACCCGCTTCCAGCAAAGGCCGATAACCTGCTCTCGATAACGGTCTCAAAACCGGAATATCGGTACCATTGGGAACCAGCAATCGCACATCAACTCCATCCTGAGCGGCAGACCGAAGCGCCTGTACATACGACGTGGTGCCGGCATAGTAAGCATCTGTTAGCCACAATCGCTGTCGAGCAAGCGCCGCAACCAGTTGATCAACTCGCATCATGCCGGCAGTTGCCGGAACAGTCGCAACGATGCGCAGGTTCATGTCACCCGCTGGTGCCAGTTCATCTCGCGGCACCCATTCGTCATCGGGAATGGGCGGGCCGATCATGGACCACACTTGTGCGAATGCTTCTTCAATTTCAGCCACGGCCGGTCCGCGCACTTCGATCCCCGTGTCACGCCACGGCTCGATCTTCTTCTCGGGGACGCCCACCCACATTTTTCCCACGCAGAGACCAGTTATGAATCCGATGCGACCGTCCACCGCGATCATCTTTCGGTGATCACGCGAGATCCAACCGATTGGTGAACTAAGACGAGGGGGGTTGTAACAGCGGACTTCAACTCCGCCCGCGCGCAGTGTGTTCCAGAAGGAGCGTGAAGCCTTACCAAACCCACCCATCCAGTCGTAGATCAAACGAACCCGTACGCCTTCCTTTGCCTTCTTTGTCATCGCCTCGACGAACTGCCATCCCACGGCGTCTTCATGAAGGATGTAGCTTTCGAAATGGATCCAACTTTTCGCTGAGGCGATTGCGTCAAGCCAGGCTGGGTAGTTTTCGCGCGCATCGATCAGTAAACGAACAGCATTGTCAGCGATCAGCGGCGCGCCGGCGGCACGAGAGAATGCCTGGTCCGCAATTGGGCGCATCGAGGATCTGACGCCGTTCTTACGTGGACTGCGTTGTAAAGCTGCTGAAGCCATCGGTTCTTTCAAGGTTTTCTGTTGACTGATTCAAGTGTCGCAAACTCTGAGTAGATTGTGAAAGGCCCACGGCTCAAACGGTGATGTCTAAAGCGCTCGTGTATTACTTCGTTGGGGCGGTCACTCCGTGGCCGCCCGCTGCTTTGCTCACGAATCGATGACAACTCTTAGACCCTTTGCACAAACAGTTGGCATAGCCAGAAACGCAAAAACTAGAAGCCGCCGAGGATTAAACTTCTGCGGCTCCTTTCTCTTGGACTGCAACTGTTTAGCGGAGCAGTTAGCCGCTCACCTGGCGCATCCGGCATTTATGGAATCGAAATGTGACGAGTGGAAGAACCAACAACAGCGGGGTCAGCAGAACGAATAGGGCATGCTGCCAAAAATCACTTCCCTGATGATAGGCACCGTTAGCCAGGGGAATGCCCAGCATGGTTGCGTAGTAAATAAGGAGAGGAAAGAAAGCTTGCCGTAGAACGTTGGGACCATTCTCCACTGTCGCGGGTTGGTTGATTAGCCTTTCGGTTAGCAAATACAACAACAGTAGGAATCCAAAGTACACAAAGATGCCTTCCAAGCGGTGCAGCTGGTTCCCACTCAACCAACTGTTCTCTAATGACATCTGTTGCATTCGCAGCGCAGTCGCGATTCGAACCGTATTAGCAACGAGCGTCGCTGCATACGCGATCACTGCAGCTGAGAGAATGAACAACCAACTGGTGTTCCGGTTTCGATCTACCCACAACTTTCGCAAGGTGAGCATGAGAAAAGCTGTGATCAGGAAATTCACGCCCGCACATGAACCGGCGATCAGAAACGTTTGATCGTTGCTCAGGTAACCCATGTGGGATTCGAACTCGAATGTCCGTTCGCTGAACAGCTCAACCAGGAAAGCTGTTGGCGCGAGAATCCAGCGCAGCTGGTTGGGGTTGGCGGTTGAATAGAAATACTTCAGCGCCAACCCGGTTAGGAGCACAACAACCAGCTGCGCAAGAAGCCGAGTCATTGCCGATTGCCGATTGCCAATTGCTGATTTCTCTACAAGACCCAACGAATATCTGGTTTGTGTTTGTTGAAATAGCATCGTCAACCTCAGTAGCAATCGGCAATCAACAATGGCTCACCGCGCTCCAAAAGTTAGCCGCCGAACGCGGTGAATCTGGGCAGGAATCGCTTGCGAAGAATCGCGAATCCAGCGATGGTTAGGAACAGTGTTACCAACAGGACCAGTTCAGGTTCACTTCCAACTGCCGTTCCATCGCCCACTGCCAGATCACTCACGCCCAACGGCAGCGGCAACGCCTGGTTCACATCCTTAGCATCACCCGAAGGATTTCTCACCACTTCGCGCACCGCGATGAACGACGTGTATCGGGTCAACAAGCTGTACTTAAGTCCCAGCGCGGTGATCTCCTGAACCTTAGCTTCATCCAATTCGCGGGAGCCGAAATCAGAGAGTTCAGCAATCCTCGATCTGGCCCACAGGTAACCGAGCGCGCGGTTGCTTTCGTCAGGCTGAATACCGCCGACGTCAAAACGGGTGACATACTCGCCACGTCCAGTCTTTCCTGTCAGCTCAAAGTAACCCGCCGGCGTGCCCCGCCACTTTCCAAAAAGAATCACGGGTCGTTGTGCAAAGAGATCGGGAAGGTGTTGAGCGTGAATGTCGTAAGTCTCGAAACCGACAGACCGAACCTTGATATCAGTCAACACGGGCGTCTCGATGTACTCGCGAAACTTGGCCGCCACGGCTGGTGCTTCCGTCTCGTCCGTCACGATAAATGGTTCGCCCATACCCGCTTTCGCCACACCTTCAATGAGATAGCGATTGACTGATGAACCAATGCCAAACGAGAAAATATTCGATTGGTTCAAGTTCGCGCGAATGTAATCAAAGACGCCTTCCTCACCTGAAACATAACCGTCAGTTACCAGCACAACGCTGCGCGAATAGTTCGATTGACGCGGCAAACTCATCGCCTGGGTGATTGCGGCGAGGAGTTCAGTTCCACCACTACCACGCTGTTGCTCGAGTAAGCTAATCGCCTTGTTGATGTTGTCCTGGTTTGCCGCGAGGGATGTTGACGAAAGCAGTGTCGAATCGCCGGCGAACAGAACGACATTGAACAGGTCCGTTGGCCGCAATTGGCCCACGAGATCTCTCAAGAGCTTTTTCGAAGTGTTGAGAGGAAAGCCTTCCATCGAACCCGACACATCGACTACGAAGATGTATTCACGAGCTGGAATGTCTTCCAACGCGGCGCGCGTCGGCGGTTGGGCCATGTAGAGAAAGAAATTCTCGTCCGCGCCCTGAAAGAGCAGTAGACCAGAGGTGATTGCCTCGCCGGCGAGTTGATAACGAAGAATGAAATCTCGATTGCCTTGAAAGGCATTCTTCTCATCAAGCTTTACTTCAGCGGCAGTAGAACCGAGCCACACTGGCGCGATCCGGTGTGAAGTACATTTCACGTCCTGAATAGGAAGGCCCGCCGCGATGCGCGCGGAAATGTGAAGCGTGCTCGACGGTAGTACGCCCTCGTGAGTGTAGGGTGTCTCTACCCAGCCATCTTCTTTCTTCGAAGGGTCTTTTGGAGAGGCGTACCTTGGTCCAACAACGGTGGGGAAGACAACTTCATAAGTGCCATCTGTCGGGATCAGCAACTCGGTATAGCGCAGTTCAATCTCAATCTGGTCGCCGGGCATCACGTTCGCGAGGCTCATTGAAAATACATTCGGCCTCTGCTGCTCCAGAAGCGATGCGCTTTTCCCTTCCTTCTTGGCTTGTTCAAACTCAGTCTTTGCTTTTTCACGTTCTTTGATCTTGGCAATGACGATCTGATCTCCGATGCGCATGCGCATCGAATAGACCGCGGCCCGTGTGGAAGCCGGGAAGACGTAGGTGGCGTTGATTGGGCGCGACCCTTCGTTGCGATAGGTTTGCAGAACTTTGACGTCAGCGATCACACCCGAGACAGCAATATCGACATTCGTGTCCTTCAAAGGTAGCTGATCCACGTTAGGGTCGCCTTTGACGACGAAATAGGGTGCGAGGGTTTTGTCTTCGGGGACATCTTCCTGTGCATGGACCAAGGCAGGCCCGAGGATCATCGTTGTCAGAATCAGAATCAGAACCAGGCCACTTGTCCTTCCGTGCGATTGTTTGTTCATTTCCGCGTTCATATCAGGTTTCATCTCCAACAAGTTGTGTGAGGGCCGCTGGGCTCCTCGATTGCGGGGTGAATCTACGCTGGGGAAGGATTGGCGGTAACGTTTGCTACCACATACCTGAACCGTATTAACCACAGAGAGTGTCTGGGACGGGTACTGGATGGCTTTGCCCTAAGTCGTTTTCATTCACACCGGGCTTCAGCCCGGTGACGAAGGGCGGGACTGAGGAGATCAACCGTTTCATCGGTTTCTATTTTTCAATAATTCGTAACCTATTCACCGTGCTTTGAGCGTATCGAGAAACCGTTAAAAAGGTTAGTCCATCGTCGTCCTGATCACCGGGCTAAAGCCCGGTGTGAATGAGAATCGGTTTTCAGACTTTTGAGGCAGTGATATCGGGAGGGCTGAGCTATAAACATCTTGCTCCTCCGGCGCATAATTAAGTCTCGGATTAATTCCAGCCGTTTGTGGGAAAGGGCGCTACCGTGAAAATCCTGTTCTTGCTCCGTCACGCCAAGTCAGACTGGGGAGACGACTCTCAGCCTGACTTCGAACGTCCTCTAAATCCTCGGGGAGACCGCGATTCCAAAGCGGTCGGCGCCTACCTGATGCAAAAGTCGATTACGCCCGATCTGATCTTGAGCTCGTCTGCAACAAGAGCAAGGGAAACAACCGAGAACCTGGTCACATCATCAGGTTTGCCGACCGAGGTCCGCTTTGATCAACGGATATATGAAGCCAATCGTGAGCAACTTCTTGAAGTGATTGCAGAGATCGAATCCAGTGTCGAATCCGTTCTCATGGTGGGCCACAATCCCGGGATTGAAGCGCTGCTTCACTTTGTGACGGGAAAGTTAGAGGCGGTGCCGACAGCGACGCTGGCTAAGGTCCAATTAAAGATTACGAGCTGGAGGGATGTCGCTGCCCGGGTTGGAACTCTGGAGTGGATTGTGAGGCCGAAAGAGGATCTCAATTAATTTGGATCGTATCTCTGTCTAGCACGCACGGTGACGAACTCATCCGACTCGATGATGTAAGCAGTAAGGTTGTAGCCATAGACACAACCGGTATCCAGCCCGATCGCTTTTGGCCCACGACGTGGTTCCGGCGCCGGCCAATGTCCAAACAGGACTGTCTTCTCTCCATAGTAGACGTGGTACCAGGGAGTCCCTTCATGACTCTCTTTGTCGGGTCCAAGGGTGCGTAGTTTGGTGAGATCACTGGTGGTCTGCGAGTGAAGTGCGACATTGGGTCGCAATCCAGCATGAACCACGATGTGACTATCAAGATCGATTACGAACGGGAGTGTGTTTAGAAAGGGAGTGTATTTATCTTTTTCTGCCTTGAGCTTCTTATGCGTGGCCTTCTGCGCAGGTTTCAACTTCACGTCTTCCCCGCTCCAGCGGCGCCGCAGCGCCAAGTCATGATTACCGATAACTGATGAAAGCCGCTCGTCTTTCATGAAAATCTCGAGCACTTCGCGATCCTTCGGCCCCTTGGTAATCAGATCGCCGACACAGACCAGACGATCTGACTCGGCAAAGCCTGCCTTGTCCAGCAGGTCGATCAGTTCATCGTAGCAACCGTGGATATCTCCTACGACGATCGTGCGAGATGCCATTTAATCCTCCGCTTTTTCGATATGGAGGATGTTATAGATCAAGAGTTGGAGAAAAGCGAGAGAGGGGCGATTGACGATTGGCGATTGCCGATTGCCGATTGGTTTAGCGCACCGGGTGTGCTTCGAAGCTCAGGCTCGCGGATCGATCTGCTGGTCCTTTTTTGATGAACACGAAGTAGTTCACTACCAGACAGGCAACTGCTGACAACGCCAGTAAGACAAAACCAATCGCGTAACCACCGGTCGCGTCGCGTATCACACCCAGCAGTAGCGGCGGAAAGAATCCACCCAGTC
>DATBMP010000272.1:0-5714 GCA_036554845.1 Pyrinomonadaceae bacterium | reverse complement strand
AGTTTAGCGTCGATTGGTAATTCAACATCTCCGCCATCGGCACCTGAGCTTTGATCACCTGTTGGTTTCCGCTGGTCTCCATTCCCTGAACTCGACCACGACGGGAATTCAGATCGCCCATGATGTCGCCGCTGTACTCCTGCGGCGCTACGATCTCAACATCCATCACTGGCTCGAGCAACGCTGGTTTCACCTTCTCCATCGCCGCTCGAAAAGCTTTTCGTCCCGCCGCCCGGAATGAATGCTCGTCCGAGTCAACCGTGTGATACGAACCGTCGATCAGTTGCACCTTGAAATCGACGAGTGGATAACCCGCGATAGCTCCCGACGTCGCTGCCTCGACAATGCCCTTCTCAATCGCTGGTCGAAACTGTTGCGGCACCGCGCCACCAAAGATCTTGTCTTCGAAAACGAATCCACCACCGCGCGGTAATGGTTCAAAGACGCATTTGCAGTCGCCAAACTGTCCACGGCCGCCGGTCTGCTTCTTGTGACGCCCCTGAACTTCAGCTCGCTGCGTGATTGTCTCCTTGTAAGGGACCTTCGGAGGATGCAGCGTCACTTCCACTCCGTAGCGCTTCTTCAGCTTCTCAACCACGGTTTCCACGTGGAGTTGTCCTGAACCGGACAGCAGAAACTCCTTTGTTTGCGCGTCACGACTAAAGTGAAGGGCTGGGTCTTCCTCCAGGATCTTGTGAAGCGCGACGCTGATCTTCTCTTCGTCCTGCCGCGACTTTGGTTCGATCGCGAACGCAATAGCTGCCTCCGGGTACTCAACCGGGTCATAAACAATTGGCGATTGCTTGTCGGAGAGCGTGTCGCCGGTCTGAGTATCTTTTAGCTTGACGCAAGCGACGATATCGCCGGCGTGGGCGTCTGGAACTTTATCCAGCTGCTTACCCTGTATTGAATGCAACGCGCCAAGGCGTTCCATCGTACCGCGTGTTGAATTGAGCACGGTCGCGTCGTTCTGCAGTTTGCCGCTGATGATCTTAATCACGTTGATACGACCGGCGAATGGATCGGCAATGGTCCGAAAGCAATAGGCCGAAAACGGTTCACCGTCCGAGTAACGACGCGGCAGCTTGTCGGCATCAGGCGCGGAATCAACCGGACGTCCGTATTCGGCTTCGTGATGGGCAGGATCGGGCGCGTAATCCACGATCGCATTCAGCAAAGCTCGCAAACCAACTTGCGTAATGCTCGAAACTGCAAACACCGGACAAAGTTTGCTTGCGGCAATAGCCTTGTTGATGTTCGGCAGGATGTCAGCCTCATCGAGCGTACCCTGCTCAAAATACTTCTCCATCAAGGCATCGTCCGACTCAGCAACCAACTCGACCAGTCGTTCACGGGTCTTCTCAACAATGTCGCGTCCCTCGCTGGGAATGTCGATCTCCTTCGCTTGACCGTCACTGCCCAACTCATAGGCTTTCATATGGACCACATCGACAACACCGCGAAAGTCTTTCTCTTTTCCGATAGGCAATGTGAATGGAATGATTGCACGGCTAAAGGTCTTTTGAGCACTTTGAAGCGCGGAACCAAAATCCGCGTGCTCTTTATCCAGTTTAGTAATCACCATCATGCGCGGCACGATAAACTCGTTTGCATAAGCCCAGGTCTTTTCTGTTTGTACCTCCACGCCTTTCACACCATCAACGACTGCTAGCGCGCAGTCCGCGACGCGCAGTGCCGGCCGCGCGTGCGACACGAAAGCTGCGTAACCCGGAGTGTCGATGAAGTTGATCTTGGTGTCGCGGTGTTCGAGATGGGCCAACGAAGTATTGAGTGTAATTTTCCGAGCGATGGAATCTTCTTCGTAGTCGGTGACGGTGGTGCCCTCATCAACCTTTCCCCAACGCGGAGTGGCGCCGGCGACGTAGAGAAGCGAACTGAGCAGCTGCGTCTTCCCTGCGTCGCCATGTCCAATGACAGCAAGGTTGCGAATGAAGTCAGTCGTATAGGCTTTCATACAGGTTTCCTTTCAGGCGTGCGAATTTTTGGCGAAGGATACCCATCCTTGTCGATTTCTAAAGCTCGAGGCTTGGCAGGATGTGCTCCGGATTGAGTACGTAATTTAGCCGAGCAACGTGGCTAAGGCAAGTTGCCTTACCGCTGATTCAAAGGCGTTATTGCACACGACTTTTCGGATCATCACGTGACTTTTTACTACTTGTGTCGCGCATCTCACGGGCCATCTTTTCCTGCCGGTTTGGCATCTGAGTACCCGAAGAAAGGAAGAAGTTTCAAGGTACAAAACCATGTTTTCTCGAAGATTTACTTCAATGTTTGCGGCTCTGGCGCTTCTCGTCATGATGAGTGTTTTGACGGTGGCCTCGACCGCAGATTCGACTGACAACGACGCGCAGAAGAGGTCTCGCGTTGTTGCACCAATCAACCTGGCGATTCTGATCCAGGATGACCTGGTTTCACAGGTTGATAATGAAATAAAGGAGACGAAAGAGTTCATTCGATCGCTTCCACAGGGTTCGCGAGTTATGGTTGGATACATCACTGCAGGAACGTTGCAGGTGCGACAACCGTTTACTACTGATCTTGAGAAAGCAGCCAGCTCGTTGAGAATTTTGAGGTCGAGTACGACTGCTTCAGCCTTCAATCCTTACGTCGAGGTGATTGAAGCGCTTGATCATTTCGATAACGTCAGTGGTCGTAAGGCGATCCTGCTGATCTCGGATGGTCTGGACACGTCGCGAGGCTTTGATGTTACCAGCGCGGCGAACACTTTGGACCTCGGTCGCGCAATTCGCGAAGCTAAGGAACGTGAGGTTGTGGTTTACAGCTTCTACGCTCCGTCAGTGGGCCTCTCGAGCCGCAGCCGTTTGGCCGCGGGTTACGGACAGAGCTCGCTTAATCGGCTGGCGAATGAAACTGGTGGCAAAGCGTTCTTCCAGGGTAGCACCGGATTCGTGAGTTTCGACTCATACTTCCGTCGCTTGCGACAAGAGTTGAATGATCAGTTTGCAAGGGCTTACTGAAGGAACTAAAACCGTTAGGTAAAAATGTCGCCTGGGCAGGAAACCCGGGCGACATTTTTTGCTTGACGAGTTCACGAAAACGCTTACGATTCTGAGCGGGGGTAAGGTGCTTGTACGAGGTGTTTGATCTCTCATTCACACCGGACTTCAGTCCGGTGATATGACCCGAATGACCGGACCAACCGTTAACGGTTTCCCGTCCACTCAAGGTGCTGAAGACATTGATAACGAGAGCATGGCCCATCGAAAGGCCTCACAAGTAGATTGTTAAAGTGCGCGAATACTGTCTAATCGTCGAAGGGGCCTACCTCTCCGAGTCTGAGGCTGAACACGCCCTGCGTGACCCATTCATCGAAGACTGGGTTGAGCAAACCGGACACTTTCGTATTCACAACATGGATGAGATCCAGATCACGCCCGGCGTGACCTTGGGCTCGCTAGGCGTGGTGATGCTCGACGATCGTGTATTTGAGATTGCTAGTAATGATCCGGAACATCCGTTGACAGAACACAAAGCAAAAGGCGTTGCTGAAGCCTTGCGACGCCAGGACATGTTTGAAGAGATCAAGGTCGAGCCGCGGGAAGAGGAGTAGAGCGTGGCGAGCTATTTGAACGGCCTTGTGGTGGTCCAGGTTGGCGACATCACCCAGCAAAAAGTCGATGCGATAGTCAATGCCGCCAACTCTTCGCTCTTAGGTGGAGGTGGTGTTGATGGAGCGATTCATCGAGCGGGTGGTCCAGCCATTTTGGAAGAGTGTCGCGAGCTTCGCCGCACGCAATATCCCGAAGGCTTACCTACAAGCGATGCAGTTATTACGAGTGGCGGCAACTTAACTGCTCGTTTCGTAATTCATACGGTTGGACCAATCTACGGCCGCCACGATGGACGCGAAGCTGAACTGCTCGCCGCCTGTTATCAGAACTCGTTGCGATTATGTTCGACTAAAGAGATCGTTTCCGTTGCCTTTCCTGCCATCTCCACGGGCGTTTATGGTTATCCGCATTCAGAAGCCGCGCAGATTACTTCCCAGACCATCGAAGAGAATCTAAGAGATCATCCCACCCTGGAACAGGTAAGGCTCATTTTCTTCAAACCCGCTGACATGCAAGTGTTCATCGCTCACCAACGGTTTTCAAGCTAGCGAGCTTTTGCGCTTGAGAAAGCGATGCTTTATTGTCATGCGTCGCAAATGCCCCAGGGTTTGATCGATACATGCACTGAACTTGTCTTCCTAACTAATGATAAAGACCACCTATCTCAAAACTACACTTCAACCGTTAACCAGTAATCACAAACTACCTGCACCACTCGAGCCGTTGGACCGCCTTTCATGGAATTACTGGTGGAGTTGGTCACGCGACGGGGCAAGTACGTTCCGTGATCTTGATCCGGAGATCTGGGAAGAGGTCGAGCACAACCCTCGTCTGCTATTGACGCGTGTCTCGGAGTATCGACTGGCCCAGATGGCCACCGATCCCGCTTACCTCGAAAGGCTCGCCAAGCTCACAGCGGAGTTTGAAAATTATATGCAGCCCAGTGGTGCGACCTGGAACGGCATCACCCGCGAAAATCCGGTTGCCTATTTCTGTGCGGAATATGGCGTCCATAACTCTTTGCCGCTCTACTCCGGTGGTCTGGGAATCCTCGCTGGCGATCATCTGAAGTCTGCAAGCGATTTGCGTTTACCTTTGGTGGCGGTGGGCTTGCTTTATCGGTACGGCTACTTCCGGCAGCGTCTACGGCGCGATGGTTGGCAGGAAGAGCATTACGGTGAGACTTATCCTGCCGAGTTGCCGGTCCATCAGATCAAGAACGCTGATGGCACACCAATGCTAATCGAGGTCTCGATCCGTTCGCGAAACGTTCGTGCGATCGTCTGGCGTGCGGACGTGGGCCATGTGCCACTCTATTTGCTCGATACGAACATCACCGAGAACGAACAGACCGATCGCTGGGTGACGGGCCATCTATACGGCGGCGATCGCGAAACGCGAGTGGTGCAGGAGATGCTGCTCGGAATCGGTGGCGTGCGTTTGCTGCGGAAGTTGGGAATCGATCCGCATGTCTTTCATCTCAACGAAGGACATTCGGCGTTCTTGACGCTCGAACTATCGCGCGAGTTGGTCCAAAACCAGCAGCGCAGTTTTCGCGAAGCCGCGGAAACCGTTAAGCAAAGATGCGTCTTTACCACACACACTCCGGTTGCCGCCGGCAACGATGAGTTTGAGGCCACTTTGATCGAGAAGTGTTTCGGAAGTGATTACGAAAAGGAATTAGGTCTAAGTCATGAAGAGTTCATTGATCTTGGTCGGGTTGATCCGAACCAGCAAGAGAATTTTGGCCTGACGCCGCTCGCGATTCGAATGTCCCGATCAACCAACGGCGTCAGTAAGAAGCATGCCGAGGTTTCTCGTAATCTCTGGAAGAAGCTCTTTCCGGAACGGAAAGTCGAAGAGGTCCCCATCACTTATGTGACTAATGGTGTGCACACGCCAACATGGGTTGCGCCGCTACTTCGGGCCGTCTTTGAGAAGCATCTCGGCGCTGACTGGCTTGCTACGGCACACGACCGAGCGAAATGGACAGAGGCAATTCGTCATATTCCAGATGAACAGCTATGGTCGGCCCATTGTCTGTTGAAACAGCGCTTGGTTGCGTTTGTCCGTGAGCGTTCGTTCAAGGCACGTCTCGATCGCAATGAAAGTATCGAGTAC
>DATBMP010000101.1:0-3895 GCA_036554845.1 Pyrinomonadaceae bacterium | reverse complement strand
AATTGAATCGCAAGACTACCGGCGAGCGGCAGCTTAAGGACCAGCGCGTCAATCTTGAGTCGTCCGGCTGTTGTTCGTGACCATAGGTAGAGAAAGATCCCGCCACCTATAACCAGCGGTCCAAACCAGATCACGTTCGATGACAGCCATTGTGAAAGACCAACCACGATCTGGGTAATGGTCGGCAACTCATTTCCAAAACCTGAAAACAGTTCCGACATTCTGGGCACGACGTAAATGGTCAGAAACGTGACCATGCATCCTGAAGCGAACAGCAGGAACAATGGGTAAGCCAGCGCACCTCGGATCTTTCTGCGCAGCGCAACGTTTCGTCTCATGTACGTGACGTAACGATTGAGGACTTCATCCAACGCACCGGAACGTTCGCCGGCCAGAATTGACGCTGTGTAGATCCTGGGGAAGATACTTCCCTGCGCAGCGAACGCCTGTGACAATGCCGCACCACCGCGAATCTGCTCTTCAACATCGCCGAGCACCGCACGCAAACGTGCTGAAGCCGCGCGCTTACGCAACATCGCTATTGCTTGAAGAATTGGGATTCCGGCTCGAGACAGCGCGGCCAATTGCTGGTTAAAAAGGAGAAAGTCGTTAGCTTTAACGCGTGGGTTTGCGCCGCGGCCGCCGAGACGAGTCAGCGCTGTGACGCCGGCAGTTTTTGGAGGAGTGACATTGAAAACTCTAAACCCTTCGCGCTCGAGTCGCGCACGAGCCTCGAACACTCCAGGGGCTTCAACTGTTCTGGTTACTACATCCCCCGCAGGAGTTCCCAATCGACAAATGAATTCAGCCATCGGTTTATTTATGAGTACCGCAAGGAGTCGAAAGTATAACACGCACCCCTGGCAGCAGAGGGTTGGCCATGATCTGCTACACGCCGGGTTCTGGTGGAAGTTTCGATAGTTTCGCAGTCTCTACTAATAGGACATTTAGGACATGTGAGCTGTTTGAAGGTGTTCTCCATCTTGCGCCGGCCTTGGGGCTATCCTAGAATGCTTTCAGTTCAATACAGTCTCGATTGAAGTCAGCAAGCGTACCGTCTCCCGCGCCGGCGCCTTGAGTGGAACAAACTTTCTGTCGCTCGGGCATCACTGGTGGTCTCTCAGGCATCTGTATTGGCAGTTCCTTCTCGTCCGTTCCCACAACTTTGAATGTTTGCGAAAAGCCGGGGGTTCCATGCATTCAGTCGCTAAACTATCTCTTAAGACCGCGCTGGTCTCTCTCTCCGTGCTCGTTTTCGCCGGAGTTTCTTCAACAACCGACTGTTTTGGACAAGATCAGAATGGTCCAAAAACCAATCCGACGCCGCCGTCAGAAGCTTCAAGCACTCCTCAAGCGAGTCAGGGCAAAGAGGTAGACGATACTAAGCCGGTCATCGTCAATACTGATCTCATCACACTTACCGTCACCGTAACTGATACTTACGGACGATATGTCTCGGGATTGGGCAAGAACGCCTTCACTGTGCTGGATGACAAGCAGCCACAGGACATCAGTTTTTTCAGTGATGACGACGCGCCGGTCTCGGTAGGCGTAATCTTCGATGTCTCTGGGTCAATGAGCGGCGATAAGATCAGGCGAGCTCGAGACGCCCTGGCCAACTTCATCCAAACCAGCCATAACGCAGACGAATACTTCCTGATCGCCTTCAACTCGCGGGCCCAGCTCCTTCTGGACAAAACCCGTGACGGAGACGCCGTACTGGATAAGTTGACGTTCGTCCAAACTAAGAACAACACCGCGCTTTACGACGCCTGTTATTTAGGGGTTGAGAAGGTACAACGCGGCGCCCACCCAAAACGCGCGCTCCTAGTAATAAGTGACGGCCAGGATAACAACTCCCGATACACCTTCAGCGAGGTTAGACGGTTACTGAAAGAATCCGATGTAGTCCTCTACGCTGTCGGTATTTTGAGTGGAAGCGACGCAGGCAGTTCGCTCGGCATGGAAGGTCAGGGTACGCTGGACGAATTGGCAAATGTTTCCGGTGGCAAAGCTTTCTTTCCCCGGAGCCCGGCAGAGTTGGACGATATATTTGAACAGATCGCTCTTGAATTAAGGCATCAGTATTCGATTGGGTACAAACCAAACAACTTCGCCAACGATGGCAAGTGGCACAAAGTTAAGGTCAAAGTTACTCCGCCACGTGGACTCCCCCGCCTGTATGTTCGGTCGAAGGAGGGGTATTACGCGTTGCCCCCATCGCGTTAACACTGCAGAATCGAACTACCCGGCAACGATCTATCTCTCCTTACGCATCTTTTCGAGATGTGCAGAATGTCTGGCGCACTCGACCACTCGCGTTTGCATCCCAGAATGGGGTTTTGAATCTGAATTCGCGCTCCGTTTCCGTCGAAACCTGAACGGCCACGGAGCGCTTCGCACGAAGGGTAGTGACGGGCTAGACTTACCACGACGTTAAGCCTCCTCAAAGCTGAACGTGCCCAAGTTTTCGAGGGGAAAGAAGAATTAATGCAGCCGAACAAATTCCAGCCCATCAGCGTTCGAATCCGACCGATTCTTTATCTCGCCGTAATTGTCTTCGTAACCGCTTTCATGGCCGGTTCACATCACGCGTCGCTCAATACAAGCAGTGTCAAAGCTCAGGACGCGCGCCCGCGACGATCAGAATCGCCGACACCGAGTCAGACAACCCGGACCCAGCCGGCCGCCCAACGTGCTCAGTCTCAAACAAACCGTCCTACTCCGACACCGACTCCTAAACCGCAAGGACCATACGACAGAATCGCACCGACGCTGGGTGAACCACCTCCCCCACCTGTGCTCAAGCCAAAGCCGAGTCCGACTCCTGAAGAACCGGAGATCACTGAAGGTGACATTCTCAAGATCAATACCCAGTTGGTGACGTTGAACGTCAGAGTCATCGATCGAAACAACCGTCCTATCAACACGGTTCGACAAGAGGACTTTCATGTCTTTGAGGACGGCGTGCCGCAGCCCATTGAATCATTCTCGCGAGAGGAAGTGCCGATCAGTTACGGTCTGGCCGTGGACACCTCAGGATCACTACGTTCGCAACTGCCAAGCGTGATCGATGCAGCCAAGACGATTATCAATAGCAACAAGCAGGGCGATGAGACTTTTCTCGTTCGGTTTATCAGCAGCGACAAGATCGAAACCGTCCAGGATTTCACCCCCAATCAGGATCTTTTGATGGACGGACTTGACAGTCTCTACGTTGAAGGTGGGCAGACAGCAATTATCGATGCGGTTTATCTAACCGCTGAACATGTCGCCGAGTACAAGAGAGGTGACGACAGCGATCGCCGTCGTCGAGCACTGATTCTTATTACTGACGGAGAAGATCGGAACAGTTTCTACAAGCAGGAACAACTTTTCGCGAAACTGCGGGAAGAGGATGTGCAGATCTTCGTTATCGGTTTTGTCAACGAGTTGGATAAGGAAGGCGGCTTGATTCGAAAGAGCCCGCGCGAAAGGGCCGTGAACCTGATTACAAAACTGGCAACAGAAACCGGAGGGCGCGCGTTCTTTCCCACCTCTCTTTCTGAACTGCCCGGAATCGCGAATGACATTGTTCGCGATCTCCGTACGCAGTATGTGATTGCCTACAATCCTACGAACAAGACCCGAGATGGTTCTTATCGCGCGATCCGCGTTGCCGTAGACCAGGGAGCAGGTGGTGATAAAAGAATCGCGTTAACACGAAGCGGCCGGCTTGCTGCTCGTGAAGGTGGCGCCGTTCCCAAACCTCCTCCGGTCAGAGTCGCTGCACCCAAGACCAATGCCGGAACCAAACCCTGAGATTGTTGATAGCCAATTGTCGATTTCGTCTGTGCGAGAAAGTGCAAGTGATTCGCTTTGCACAAAAAGTCCTTTTTGAGTTCCGGCTCGGCCG
>DATBMP010000034.1:0-4033 GCA_036554845.1 Pyrinomonadaceae bacterium | reverse complement strand
TCCAAAGCGGTGTCGCGCTGCGCTTGCCACCGCACTCCAAAGTCAATCCTTAAGCCTTACAATCGTCGCGCCCAATCCCCCCGCTTCCGGTGGCGCATCGGTCCAATCGTAAACAAAATCCGTTCGTCTCAGAATCGATCTCACCACTTCACGCTGCACTCCCACACCTTTGCCGTGAATAATCCTTACGACTCGAAAACCAGACTCGTGTACTTCGTTCAAGTACTCCTCTACGACGCGTTTCACATCACGAGGATGAATCGTGTGCAGATCGATGATGTCTGTGATGGGAAGGGCTATCGGTTCCGGGAAGGGATTGTAGGGATCAACATCGCTGTCGTCGTCAGGTGACGCATGCGTCTGCTCCTTACCGTCTCCAAAAACTTTTCGTAACCATCGGATCATTGGCGATTGCTGATTGTCCGTTTGCCGATTGCCGATTCGCGAATGGCCGCTGGGCTATTTGTAAGGCGTGGCGTGAATACCTAATTCAGCGAGAGCTGCCACCATCGATAACAAGTCGGCAACCGACAATCGACAATGATTTGACACTCCAAACCACGCGTGAGTACACTCCGCGTGCTTTCAAATCCTATCACTCTCATACAAAAGATCCGGCAGATTTGAGCTTATTCTCTGCCGTCGAAAGGACTATCCTTATGGGCTCACGTAAGAAGATTACCGTCGTTGGAGCCGGCAATGTAGGCGCTACCGCAGCGCACTGGTTGGCCGCAAAAGAACTCGGCGACGTGGTGTTGGTTGACATAGTTGAAGGCGTGCCCCAGGGCAAGGCTTTGGACCTGGCCCAGGCGGCCCCTATTGAAGGTTTCGATGTACGACTGACAGGCGCGAACACTTACGACGATACGACAAATTCCGACGTCGTCATCATCACCGCAGGCCTTCCGCGCAAACCTGGCATGAGTCGCGATGATCTGTTGAAGACGAACGCTGACATCGTATCGAAAGTTGTCGATGAAGTTGTGCGGCGTTCGCCCGAATCGATCTTGATCATTGTCTCTAATCCATTGGACGCAATGTGCCAGGTAGCACTTCGACGTTCAGGATTTCCCAAGCATCGTGTGATTGGCATGGCCGGCGTGCTCGATTCCGCTCGCATGCGTTGTTTTCTGGCAGAAGCTTTGGACGTTTCAGTCGAGAACGTCACCGCGTTTGTCCTGGGCGGACACGGTGACACGATGGTCCCACTCCCCCGCTTCTCAACTTGTGCGGGGATTCCGATCACCGAGTTGTTACCAAAGGACAAGATTGACGCCATCGTGAAACGCACTGCAAATGGTGGCGCTGAGATCGTCTCGCTGCTCAAGACGGGCTCCGCTTACTACGCACCCTCTGCCGCTGCGGTTGAAATGACGGAATCTATTCTCAAGGACAAGAAGAAGATTCTTCCGTGCGCTGCGTTTCTTGAAGGTGAGTACGGCGTCAACGGTCTCTACGTTGGAGTGCCTTGCAAGTTGGGCGCGCGTGGTTTGGAGCAGATCATCGAGATCAATCTGACTTCGGAAGAACGCATCGCTTTGCAGAAGAGTGCCGCCGCAGTTCAGGAACTTGTGAACGTTCTGGGCGTGTAATGTCATAAATGAGAACGGTTGAAGGGGGCGACATTTTTTGTCGGCCCCTGTGTCTAATAAGGGAAGATCTTAGTTAATGAACTTACAGCAAACGGCTCTCGCACTTACTTTGATTATCACTTCGCTCTTTTGGCAAAGTTCTTCGTGCAATAGTTCAAAGGGAAATAACAGATCCACCAATGCGAACATGACCACTAACGTCAATTCGAACACCTCTCCCACGCCATCTCAAACGCCCCGGCAAGTTTCAAAGGGCCGGTGGGGCGGAGAGGGCATTGGTATCGAGGTTGGTGATACTGCAACCATCGAGTTTGATTGTGCGCATGCAACCATCAACGAAAAGATGGTCCTTGATCAGGAAGGAAAGTTCCAAGCGAAGGGTTTTTATGTAAGGGAAAAAGGTGGCCCAGTCCGCTCGGATGAAAATGAACAGCGCCAGGCCGCAACCTTCATGGGAAAAGTTGAGGGCGACACGCTAACACTGAGAATCCAACTCGAAGGCGAGAAGACTGACTTCGGAACCTTCACCCTCACTCGTGGTAAGAGCGGTCGCATCAGAAAGTGTCTCTAGCTTTGACGACGAGCGAGACCTTTGGGCGCCAGGGGCAATGATCGCAACCTAACGCCCGTTGCATTGAATATCGCATTGGCCACCGCCGGAGCCAGCCCGACAATCGGAGTTTCACCCGATCCTGCTGAAGGAAGATCCTTCCGGTTCACCATCACAATCTCAATCGCCGGCATATCGCTGAAACGAGGTAAGCGATAGCGAGAAAAACGACCGTTCAAGATCTTCCCGTTTGCAAACTCGATCTCTTCGAATAGCGCGCCTCCGATTGCCATCACTACGGCACCTTCGATTTGGTTGTGCAGGTGTAATGGATTGATCACCGCACCGCATTCAAACGCCTCCACGACTCGCGCGATCTTTACTTGACCCGTCTTGCGATCGACCTGGACCTCGGCACAGGTCGCGACGTAACTACCTTTCTCAAATCCACCGGCAATACCCGCTCCATGATCAGGTGCTGATCTCATCGATCCCCATCCAAACGCTTTAGCCGCTGCTTCAAGAACGGCGCGCATTCGCTCGTCCTTCAGGTTCTTCAGCCGAAACTCGAGAGGGTCCATCCTGAGCAGCTGGGCCAACTCGTCGAGGTGCGACTCACGTGCAAAGTGATTCGCTGTCGCGGCCAGAGCGCGATAGGAACCCTGACGCAATGGTGAATCGCTCGCGTGAAACTGAATGTCCTGATTAGCGATGTCGTACCGGTGTTGGATCGCAGCTGGTCCGGAATTGTAGTTATGAAATTGCCAGGCCGTAATGGTGCCATCGTTCTTAATGCCGCTTTTCACATCAATGACGCCGGCAGGTCGAAAGTACGCCCACGTGAACTCTTCTTCGCGAGTCCAGACAAGCTTGACCGGTTTGCCTGCCTCGCGCGCAAGTCGAGCAGCTTCGATCGCACACTCACCAGTGTGTTTGCCTCCGTATGCGGATCCCGTGTCCGGAACGATCACCCGGACTTTCTCTTCCGGTAAACGGAACGCTTCTGCCAGTTCGTTGCGGACGCCGAATGGTCTCTGCGTGCCGGTCCAGACTGTCAGTTTGTCATCCTTCCATTCGGCCACTGCTGCACGAGGTTCAAGGGGAGCATGGGCGATATAGGCCACCGTGTAGGTTTGCTTCAACTGCTTGTCTGAGTTGGCGAGCCCATCTGCGATCGAACCTTTGGTGAAGTTCCGCCCACGTCCGCGCCCTTGTCCTTGATCGGTCAGGGGTTTGCGCAGCGTCTGAAAAAGGTCTGCGTTGGATCCTTGCGCGCCAGATTTCCACTGCGCCTTGATCGCACTCGCGGCTCGCGTTGCCGTGCGTTCATCTTTCGCAACTACTCCCAGGAAATTTCCATCACGGACAACTTTTGCTCCCATCGCTTCAGCTGGTTTGACATCAACGGAAACGAGTTCTCCGTTCAAGCTGGTGGATCGCACAACCTTTCCAGACATCATTCCGGGAAGAGCTACATCCGACGTGTATCGATGTTTGCCGGTAACAAAGTCGGCGCCGTTCGCCTTGGGCACAGATGTACCCGCGATCTTCCAGGCTTCAATTGGTGTTGTTGGTGGGTTCTCGGGAATTACTTTGACCAGTTTCAGACCTTTCGCAACGTCGGCAAAGGTCAAAGTTCTCGAAGCATCGTGATTCAGAAAAAGTGCGTCGGCGATACGGACTGCGTTGCGATCTACGTTCAATTTCTGCGCGGCAAGATCGATCAGAAGTTCACGGGTCGCGGCGGCTGCTCTTCTCAACTGCGGCGCCATTGTCGGTGTGGTGCGGCTGCCAAAGGTTCCCATATCAAACGGCGTGAGGTCTGTGTCTGCCATTGTCAGACGCACCATGTGTATCGGAACACGCAACTCTTCAGCAACGACTTGCGCGA
>DATBMP010000226.1:0-13943 GCA_036554845.1 Pyrinomonadaceae bacterium | reverse complement strand
TGAGTTTGATTTCATTCTCCAAACTCAGCACGTGAAGATCGGGCCGGTTCGCCAGCTTCTCTTGCTTCTCTTTAATGCGCTGTTGCCAGTCAGCCAGCATCTCGTCCATTGCATCCTGCACGGACTCGATTTCGGCCTGCTTGGCGATCACATCCGGATGTTTGTCACGCAACTCGGTACGCAGGCGCGTCAACTGTGCCTCGAGATCCGCCTTGCGTGTTGCCAGTTGCGCCCAAGCCGGCGTGGTCTTCGGATCGGTTGTGTTCTCAATAATGTCTTCTTTGACCTGCTCAGTGGTCTTCTTGATCGAACCGAGTTGGCTCGCCATAGCAGATCGACGATCCTGCAAGCGTCCGACTTCGGTGATGTAGGCTTTCTGCTGATCTCGTAGACCCCCAAGTTGACCCAGAAGTGATTGGGCTTCGGCAGGCAGATTGCCAAGATTCTTTTGCATGTAATCCAGGCGGCGCTTATCAACGTCATCTAACTCTTCTTGCGCCTGGCGGACCTGTTGCTCAATAAAGGTGCGAGCTGATGCGCTTGACGTGATCGTGTTCTTGGTTTGCTCGTTGATGTATTTCGTTGCCAGTTCGGCAGTCACCATCTGAGTCGTCTTCGGATCTCGGTAGCGATAAGTAATATTGAAACCGTTGGTGATGTCATTGCGACTTGTATTCACTTCAACATTAATGTCGCGTCGCATGGTTTCGATAATCGACTCCATCGGCTCACCACGAAGTCGCTCCGATTTATAAAGCTCGTACTTCTCAACCAGTGGTTCAAGTGAACTACGGCTAGCAACCACCTGCGCGATACTGGTCAGCTGTCGCGTTAGACTATCTTCAGTCACAGTTGGAACGACGGAACTCGGCAGGGTCGATGGCTTGACCACGATCAAAGTCACCGACTCGTACACATCAGGCAGGCGATAAACTGCCCAGACCACCGCAGTTGTTATTGCAATCACCGGCAGGATCACGAGCCATTTTCGTTTCCAGGCGATTCTTGCGTACTCGGCAGGTTTCCGTTGGCGAAACTCAACACTCATACTGAACTCCTCTAACTGACACCTTAGGACATCTTCCGAAATTAAAAGTTACATGCGCTACGAAGCTATTTTTTACAATTCAGACAAGGCTTTCCGTGCTTCGCCCGCGTCGGCGAAATTAACTTTCTCACCTAACCGCAATGCCAACTCCAACTCACGCCGGGCAGCCGGGCGATCGCCCTTCGCTTTCAGCGCCATGCCGAGGTGATAGCGATAACTCGGACTTGGGGAAAGGTTCGCCTTCCGAGCCGCAGCTTCATCGACACTGACGGCTTTCTGAAGTTGATCGACGGCCGCCGCGTGTAGACCTTTGTGGTAGTAGATCCAACCAAGCGTGTCGATAAAGCTAGCCACGTTGGGATTCTTCTGGACCACGCCCTGGGCCAACCTCACCGCTTCATCCAGGTTTCCATTCAAGTCACGTTGGACGGCGTAGAGCCACGCCAGATTGTTAGCAGCGATGACCGAGTTAGGATCCTTCTCGAGCGCCTTGCGATAGTTCTCAGCCGCGGCCGCGTGGTTCTGACGCGAGTCTTCCAACATTCCGATTAATGTGTAGGCAGTTGAGTTGTCAGGACGCATCTCCAGCACTTTGCGATATTCAGCGATGGCGCGATCTTTCTGGTCAGTATTGATGAACAGCGCGCCGAGTGCGGAGTAGGCCGGGAGATAATTCGGGTCGAGCTCAAGCGTTTTACGTAGTTCGGCTTCCGCACCCTGGGAATTCTTTTCAAAGCCATAAATTTGCGCTTTTAAGTAGTGGAGTGGCGCTTTGTTTGGATTCTGATTCAGCACCTGGTCCAAACGCGCATGGGCCCTGGAAAGATCTTTCTGCTCAGCATAGATATCAATCAAGCCACCCAAAGCGGGCGTATAAGTCGAGTCGATTGCCAGCGCATTCTCGTAGAACACGATGGCGTCCTGTTGGCGCTTCTCGGCACGCGCGAGCGCGGCGAGGCTTGCATAGACCTCTGTGCTGTTTGGGGAGACGTCGCGAGCGGCAAGAAAATCCTTCTCGGCCGCTCTGTAGTTCTTGAGTTGACCGTAGGCGGTACCCCGCGTGAGAAACGCTTTCTGCTTAATCTCAGTAAGCAACTGTGGCGTGTTATCGCGGTCTGGTGGTGTCTTATCCAAACGGTCAAGAAGTTCTGAAGCCGCGCTGACTGCCGCCTTCGGATCGCCTGACGCCAGGTTGATCTGAACCTGCATCAGTTTCGCGGGGAGATAATCGGGATACCTGCG
Source organism: Pyrinomonadaceae bacterium (assembly GCA_036554845.1). Lineage (GTDB taxonomy): Bacteria > Acidobacteriota > Blastocatellia > Pyrinomonadales > Pyrinomonadaceae > PSRF01. The sequence goes on along the minus strand of DATBMP010000226.1, from coordinate 11,653 downwards.
TTCCAAATCGCCGGCGAAGGCACGCGCTTGATCAACCAGGCCGAGGGCGTAGTTCGCCTGGGCCATGAAGTAGAGACCGGGTCGCGAGTCTGGCTCTTGCCGTAAGACCTCTTTCAAATCTTCAACCGCGGCTTTCAAGTTATCGGCCTGCCCGGTTTGCGTTCGAAGGCGGGCGCGCAACATCAACGCCTGGCGATCGTGCTGGTCCTTCTTCAGGACTTCATCAATCTGGGCCATTGCCCCCTGCGTGTCGCCCTTCATCAAAAGGATTTCGCCCAGACGATAGCGGCCATGTGAGTAATCCGGTGTCTTCGCGAGGATGGCCTGATAGGTACTCGCAGCTTCGTCTAGCCGATTCACTGAAGCATAGAAATCCGCGAGCATGGCCTGACCCTCGGGCTTGTCAGGTTCCATTGCCGCAAGCGCCTTGTACGACTCTTCGGCCTTATCGAGTTGTTTGTTTACGAGATAGAAACTGGCCAGCACAAAGCGAGAGTTGCGATTTTTTGGATCGACCTCGACTGCCTTGTTCAGTTCCGCTTCTGCTTCAGGGATGCGGTTGGACTGGGCCAGGAACTTACCGTACTCAGTGTGGGCCAAAGGCGAGTTGGGATTGATTGAGATTGCTTGCTTGAAAGTTTCTTCAGCTTTCGCGGTATCGGCAATTACCTGATAGAACCGCGCGAGGCTCAGATACGATTCAATTCGCTTCGGATCCAAACTAACCGCTTTGTTGAGTTCAGCCAGTGCTTCATCCTTCTGACCTTTTGCGAAGAGCACGCTGCCATAAAGGATATGGCCTTCAATGTTGTTCGGATCTTTTTGCAGCACATCGGTAGCGAGCTTTTCTGCTTCGGCGATTAACTCACTTCTTCCCTTGCCGGCGCCGAGGTAGTAATTGCCGAGTTTGATTCGGGCTTCGAGATTGTTCGGATCCAGTTCTACGACCCGCTTCATCTCTTCAAAAGCTTCCTGAAACCGGGTAAGGCCTTCATAAGATCGAGCCAACCCCCAATGTGCAGCAGCGAGTGAATCGTCTATCTGCAGCGCGTTTCGAAACTCGATGGAAGCTTCCTGATACCGATTATCTTTAAGATAGGCCTCGCCCTTACTGAGGTGTTCAGCTTTTGCTTTTTCTGCGTTGGTACAGCCGGCCAGAGAGAAAACGGCGACTAAAAGGAGAGACAATAAGGCTGGAAAGAATCGTCTTCGGCACTCGCTATTCATTTATTTAGCTCCATCGCGAAATTTGTCCTGCTCGATTGCAGGGTTATCGATTCGCGTCCGTGCTCAACTTCGCTAAGCATCCTCGGCGGGCAAAGCCTCGTGATAGCCGATGAAGTGAGTCAGTCAGTTAGTATTAGCAAAAGGTCAATTCGGCACGAATTCCGCAAATCCTCCTCTTTTGACCTGGCTTAATCTGGTATGAACTCGGGTAAAGCTGTGGCTGCGCGGGCCGCCAGATCGGCACCTGCACGCGTTGCCTCAGGTTCCGATGAACCGACCGGCAACATGACTCGGACCATTGCTGCGTCCGACCGACGCATTCGGACGCTATCAATTACCGTATAGATTTTTCCCCAATACTCACTCGCGACAGCACGACCGCGTCCCTGGTACCAGTAGATCAACAACTGCTTGTGATCACCGTTTTGCACGAGATACTTGTTAGCTTCGAAGGGTTCTCGACCGTCAGGAGTGATCGTGATGCTTCCGGGAGCGCCCATGGTCCAACCCGATCCCGGCAAACAATTCAAAGGACTGTGATACGTCGCCCCATTGCGTTGGCTGGCGTAATAGCCAACATAGAAATTGGCTACACGGCCGTCGGTGTTGCGATAGTCACGCAGCAGATAATCGCTTGCGCGCAGAATTTCCATGGTTGCGTTATCAAATCTTTGATCGCCGCCAGTCTGTTTCCACGTCCCAACTTCTTTTGGAAAATCCAATAACACTTTTCTGGGAACAGGCTTCTCACCAAGATACTCCCATGCATTAACAACCAGGCCACCGCCCAGGATCAGTAATATTAAGATTATGAACCGCCAGGAACTTTTCATTTACTCGGAACCCTCCGCTGAAACCACCTGCGCCGCTGCTGGACTTATGTTTGCTGGTTGAGCCTGTACAACGGGAGCTTCTTCTGTTCGTTGCGAAGGCTTACCTGGTCCACCGCCTGGCTTGAATCGATCCAAAACCCAGCCGACTGCGAACAGCATGATGAAAGCGACAACGTAGACCACCCAGCCTGAGAACGAATGAAAGAAGCCATCCGCTACCTCCGTTCCGTAGTAGTGGGCCAGAACACCCGTGCCGCTTACTCGAAGTGCGTTGGTCATGATCGCAATAGGCACTGCTGACAAGACGATGATCGCTGAACGCCAGAAACCGTACGTCTTGAGTGAACTGAGGAACCCGCGTTTGCCATTGTTCGGCCCATCTTCGTCACGTGGGTGAGTAAAGTAAGCAAACACCACAGCGAGCGTCGCCAATGTCATTAGCGAACGAATACCGCTACAAGCCTCGACCACTTCCAACTTCTTAATCTCTCGAGCACCCAAAGGGAATAATTCAATTATGTTTCCCTGCCGATGCACTGGAATGTCGAAGAGATTCATGGACCAAACAGCACAGCGAGAAGCAAACAGCTGCAAGGGAAATGCGATCTTATTGAAGACGATTGCGGGGATTGGAATGGCCAGTAGCAGAAGGAAGAAAGAGACGAGCGTTAGTCGCAGGAACTGCAAGCCCCAGAAATAGACCACCGTGCCGGCAATTACTAAAACCAGCGAGATTCGTTGAATAAAGAGCTCTGCCCCTGCCGTACCTGCGAACAAGCCCGCCAAACCCAAAACCACCAAACCAATGCCGATGGCAAACGAGGGGCGTCGCGGCTCGGCTGACAGACGTGCCCGCTGAGACCAAAGGATATAGCCGATTACAAAGGGAATTAAGAGGCCGTGGGAGTAGTTTTCATCTTCCCACCAGTCGTAACCGAGCTTCAGCAGCACGGTCGCGTAAGCGAAGATGATGACAGCAGAGACGGCAATAACTCGCCAGACGTGCTTAGAGGCGGTGACACTCATTAAGTGGATTCCTTGGACCGTTTTGCGTAAGAAAAGGGCAAGTTCTCTTACGAAAACTGAATTGTTCCGGGGAAAGCGTGGACAACTCTGTAATTCGCAACAGAGCTTAGCCTAAGTAAGCCCTATGTTCAAACCAGGATCCGAGTTCGCCGGACATTTAATGTAAAGGATTATCGGGTACGAAATTCCGCGAATGAAAGGTGTCAGAGTGAGGTGGGGCACCTCATTAATTTGATTCAACCTGGACCAAAAACGCAGGACGCCTGACAAACATTGATTGCTTGTCAGGCGTCCTCTTGAAGAATAAGTGCGGTCTAGTTGATCACGATTGAGGGTGCGTTGCTTCTAATTCCACTGATGATCAGCGTCAGCTCAACCGTTCCTACTCCCTGATACTGTGCAGGTAGTATCAGGTCGAGCTGGTCCAGACCAGGCAACGTTCCGGCACTTCCGGCAAACTCCACCGGCAAGTAACCCAAAACATTTCCATTCGGCAGACGCGCTTCAACGACTACCGATTCAGCGAAGTTTGGTCGCCATGTTCCGTTCAGCAACAGGTCGTTAGTCGGGTTGGTGTTCAGTGCGTTGCCACTGACGCCCGTGGCCAGGATACGCACCCGCGTTCTTTTGTCCGGACCAAAATTCTCGGGTGTCACGACATTGAAACTGTTTCCGGTGTGGGTACTGCCATTTATCGCGATCGCTGCACCCGTTCCACCAGGCCCAGAAGCCATTAGTCTAAAGACTCCTGCCGAGACGGTGATTGACCCGAGTGAAAGAAATCCTTCCTGACTCGTTACAAGGACCTCACTGTTGCCAAGTGTTACTTCGGCCGACGTGTGGAAGATGACGCGAGTAGGTGAAACAAAGATCACCGGCACACTCTTGCCGTTGACGAACACGCTGACTCCGGCCAGCTCGTACGGAGCATTGCCGTTGGCCGCCGTCGGAGCGAAGGCAACCTGGTTCGTCAATGCTGGCTGATCAGCGTTGGCAAATATTGACGCGACACTCAGTGGCGAAACACCTGCCGACGAAGGCGCTTCATATCCGCTACTTGACGATCCGATAACGATATCGCTCCGCGCGTTGACAGCGTTCGCATTGAAAGCCGTAGCAGGTTGGATGACGCCATAGATCATCAGGTCTTCTGCCATCGCGAGGTGTGATGCAATTCGCAATAGATGGTTTGTAACACTGGTTGAGGGACCAATCTTTTCTGCCAGGGCAGCATTCCCCCGACTGAATTGAATCGAAGCCTTCAGCTGTGAATCAATCCGTTCGGCATTCGCCCCATACAAATTACGATCGTTGTTGAAATCGTTGTACGCGGCCACGATGTCTGCCGTCAGCAAGTTAAGATTGCTGGTAAGTTGCGTATTGGTATTGGTGCCGTTCGAGTCCAGTGGACTGGATGAATTGCTGACTGAGCCAATCAAACTGGTCGCGTGATTCCGCGCGCGTCTTACGCTGCTAACAGAAGGTGGTCCAACCGGCGCAGAAACCTTTCCCGCACGGTCCCAGGAAGCACTGCCACCGTACAACGTGAATGCCATACCGTTTACGGTGCGCCCTTCCAACCCAACCTCACTGGCAGGGACTTCGAGACGTACCCACTGTCCTACGGGAGGCAAAGAACCCATGCGCCGGCGACTGTTTGTTCCATCCACTCCAAAGGAGATTTGATTGGCACCCCAGTAAGCTCGATGGTTCCAGTTACCGTCATTCCACTGCAACATGAGCTGGGTCGGCACTGACCCGGGATGCAGATAAACGTAGGCAACAAGAATGTCGCCCTGGCCTACCTGCATAGTGATGGAAGCCCCATGAAAGAAATGTTGATGCTGGCCACTGACCGGCATCGATCGATGACTTAGCGAACCAGAGTAGGCGGTGGGACTGGAATTGCCCCAGGTCCATAAATATCCATCAGAGCCTGTCACCGACCCTGCCGGTAATGAATCTTCAACCCAAACAAAATCGGTGTTCGAAGTTGGTGGAGGCACAGGTGTAGGCGTTGGCACCGGAGTCGGCGTCGGAACCGGTGTGGGCGTGGGTGTTGGCGTGGGCGTTGGCGTGGGTGTTGGTATGGGAGTGGGCGTTGGAGAAGGTGCTGGTAAGCCGCTTCCCAATCGCCAGGCGAGATATCTGGCTCCCGAACGATATGACTCGTTATATTCCTTACCACGAAAGTGCGCCAGCCCTCGATAACCATCATTACCTGAATACGTGGCATCGAAAATCTCATCGCCCCAGGTTCTAAACCGCGGATCACCCGTAATCAAGTATGCATACCCAAACTGTGAAATCGCGGTCGCGTTGAGTTGCCGGGCTTCAACAACGAGGTTGCCATCTGTGGGAGGGAATGGATTGGCCGCGTTTCCGCAACCGGTCTCGCACTGGTGTCCGTTATTAAAGTGCCCGTGGATGAAGTAGTACATCCCTCGCCAACCAATAGAACTGTAACTGCGCTGGTACTCGTGCTCCACAGATTTAACGATGGCGTTCCTCACAGTCGCGTCATTGGTCAGGCGATGAACCGCGATCATCCCCTCGTTCAGTATCCCGATCATGAATGGCTGTTCCATCCCCGTGAACCCATCACGTGAACCTGGGGTCGAATCTTCTACATCCCATCGATAAGAACCGTCGGCGCGTTGAAGCCGAGCGTAGTAACCAACGGCACCTGCAAGTGCGCGAGTTCTGAAGGACTGCCGCGTGGCTGGATCGGGGTGAACGGCACCGAGGTTGGCGGCGTAGAGCAGCATGAAACCACCATCGCGCACACCGAAGTACAGGCCGTTCCAGTTGAGCGGCACCTCGACCCACCCGCGGTATTGATAATCAACGTAGTCTGTAATCCACGGCCACATTTCCGGACGTCCATCAAGAGCTCGCAAGATCAGGCCGTTGAGAGCAACGCTGCGCGGCGCGAGGCCATTGCCATTTACCGAGATCCGGTTTCTGCCATAGTCAATACTCGGATGGGACCACCACGAATCCGCAACCTTCCGAGCGCAGGTTAAGAATCGCGTATCACCCGTTCTGTGATAGTTCGTGTATTGCGTCAGGGCGAAGTCGTAATAGTTTTGATAGCCTTGATAATGGTCCATTGCCGTTCCCGTTGGTGACGACATGGATTGTCCGGTTACAGTTGGTCCCTGCCACGGAAGCGTCAGAGTCAGGCTGGTGTTGCTTTGAACTGAGGCAATAATCTTTACGGTGCGCTGTCCGGATGCGTCTGAAATGATGGCGTAATCTTTCGCATCGTTCAGGAAGTTCGTCCCAACTCCGGTAACAGTTGTACTTCCCTGAATAACAGAAACGGTGCCGGTAATGGTGATGTTGCCAGGCGTTTGTGACTCATCCGGGAACTCATTGCAGAGCGATAGTCCCCGGTTAATCGCGTTTTGATCGAACCAGGAAGCACCCGCGATCGAGCTGGTGCCGCTGTTTACTTGCGGACCAATGAGAAAGTCGACCTCGGGAGAAAGAGATACGAAGTTATTTGATGAGCTGTTATTTGCTGAGGAGGGTTTGACTTCGCGAGCAACGCCTAACGTCGCCGTAAGTGGCGACAGTATGATCAGAATAGCGAGAGAGAAACCTATGCCGACTCTTATGTTCGAAGTGAGAGCCGTTCGGCGGCGGCTGAAGCTAAACATGAAGCAACCCTCATTCTCGGTAATCGGACAATCTCAGAAGGTCGCTGAGATTCCTGGTCGGGACATCGCTTGACGCGCGAGTCTTTTATTCGTGAGTTGTTAAGGTCCTGAATGCGAGACCTGGAAAAGTGACCGATTACATTCGGGTAAGGACACGCCTACCAAAGGAAGACTGTGGTGAGCAGCACCTTTACGAGACTGATAACCGAGATTAAGAGGAAGTCTGGACTGAAGGATTGATAACGTGCGATGGAAAAGGTGGAACCAATGCACCCGCAATAGGCCAATGATGCTGGTGCTTCCGGAAAACCTCCCGAACTGATATGGGGCTAACTGAAGGTAGCCAGTGGTAGGATTCGTATCAGTCCACTTTGCACACGCAAAACGCCCAGGAGGACGACGTGTGGATGGAGTTTTGAACTTCTCCGATCGCCTTCGGTAACCAGACAATCTTCCAAACTTCGGGTGAACAAACCTGGAACAACCCTCCGCTTGAAGATTCACGGCTTTGCGTCCCTGTCTCGCGACAGGTTTGCCTTTATCGTGTGCAATCGTCACGTTAAGAAAGATCGGTGTTGCGTCAAAAAGGCGAGCAACTAAGCCAGTTGTATTAAACATAATCTATGAATGCTTGTCAACGGCCATCATTGTTGAACAAGGGACTCAGAATTAGACTCAGTAAAACCGAAGGTCAGCCGCGGTGGTTGGCTCGGGGATTCCCCCTAAAGCACGGGAAAACCTAGTTTTAAGCGCTGATTATCGTGTGCGAGTTTGATGACTCCCCTCGGGCTCGGGTGGTGTTGCGCAAAGTTAGCTCGCATAAACTGGCTGCTGCCAGTCTATCTTTCCAAGTTCGGGCTTACCTTGTCAGGAGTTCTGTGGAATTACTAACGAGCTTCGGAATCGTAGGACATCCGCAGGCGCCACGGATGAACCTACAGATTGTGACTCAATCCATTTCTGGATTGAAAGAACGCAGAAGATATTGCGTTGTCGACTCAGCTGGTTGGTTGCGCAAGTGTTACGGTTCCTTTGCAGATTCGTTCAAATCCTCAACTCACCGTCCTGTGGGGTTCTAGTCAAAATAATTTGCGGTCCGCGAAAAAACCTTGCCGACAGAAACAGCCAAAACGTGGTAAATCTATAAATGGAAGTTGGGCCAGTTTGGCGGTATCTAAGAGTTGTCCGAATCCGCTCGCCCACAAAGGACTATGCTTCAACGACTCTCAATTCTCTTTGTGCTGATCCTTGTCTGCATATGTGCCGAACCAGTTCGCGCTGATAGCGTGACTCTAACGGGTGGCACAGCCTCCACCTGGGCGGGAGTTGGAAGCGTTAACCTTCTTGGCGGCAGTCTTTCAGTCAGGTACCTGGGCGAGATTCCCCCGGGGTCCACTAACCTCATCGGGTTTAATTCTGCGACAAGTTCAATTGGACTGTCCCTGGTTCAGTTCAACGGAATCAATTCGAGCATATTCAGAGGCGCGCTCTCATTCGACAACCATTCACTATCTGGAAGTGTTACGGCTTACGCAACGCTCGAAGACTTGTTTCTTAACCGGTCCCCTTTATTCACGGTCACTTTTAGTGGAGCAGGGTTTGTGTTGGTCGACAGTGTTGGGGGTCTGCCCCGAACGACATTTACCGTCGCCACACCTGAACCGGCGACGCTTCTACTGTTACTATCAGGTTTGGCTGGTGCAGCAGGCATTAGACGACGAGTTAGAGGGAAAGCAGTCGACTCGCGTGTTCACACACATAATTAGAAAACGCCATGATGAAGGTTCTGACATTCTTGTTTCTGGGAGGCTCCTTGATGCTGGCGCTTTATCTCAATCGCCTTCTCGACAAGCGTGACGAGCGAAGAAACAAATGGTAACTGCTTTGATGATCTAAATCTCCTGCCCTTGTGCCGGCCGGCACATTACAAGCAACCAAACTATCAACAATACAGAATCTGCGATGAAGTCAGCCCTACTTCGAAAACTCGTGTCTCGGGGACTTCACGAACGCGTTAGGGGTGGATACAGGCTTGCCAGGTTCCTCTCGCGCAATCTTAACTCGGTTCCTATTTCGATTGGTGGCAAGACATTATTTGTAGACTTGCGCGGTCTGGATGGTCACGCACTCTCGCTTTTCTGTTCCTCTCCGCTTTCAGACGCACCACACGAACGTTCCTTGAAAGACGTGTTCGCGCGATTTATCAAACCCGACGATGTGGTATTTGATGTGGGCGCAAACCTCGGTGTCCACACATTAACTTTCTCTTCTCTGGCCGGGCAGGTGATCGCTTTTGAACCCAACCCTGGCTTGTTGCCAAACTTGAGGATGACCGTCACGAATCTCCCTAACGCCCAAGTGGTGGACGTGTGCTTGTCGAAAGAGGACGGTGAAGCAACATTTCACGTCTCACAGTGGGACCACATGCTGGGCAGCCTGGCCAACTGGACCGGTCAACCAACAACAGCTGTGACAGTAGCGACTCGGTCCATCGATTCACTGATCGCCACTGGCGATGTTCCGCGACCTGATATGATGAAGGTTGATGTGGAGGGTGCGGAGTTGTTCGTCTTCGCCGGGGCTGAGAAGCTTCTTTCCAGCGAGAATGCCCCTCGGGTAATTATCTTTGAAGAGCTGAACAAAGCGAGTGAGCGGTTGGGTATATCGAAAGGTGCGGCGAGCGAATACCTGCGTGACAAGGGCTACTCACTCTTTTTGATTACCGACGATGGAACGGTTCCCCTGCCAGTTGAGCGCCCTTTCGCCGCGAATCTTCTTGCCCTTCGCGAACGACCCACGTTTTAACTCTTCCGACAAACCGCAATCAGTTGCTCGCCCAGTAATAGTGTGGATGTGAGCTTCTTTATTGCTTGCTTGGCTCCAGACGGGATCCTCGCAGAATTTGATTTTTCGTTTTGCGGCTGTTCGGTGTTAGCGACTTGTTCTGTCTTATCCGCGAGGGAAGGTGCTGGACGACTTCTAAGTTCCTCGACGCCCATGCCGATGGTTCCCAATGTTAAGACTTTGAAACCCACCTGCTCGAGTAGCTTTCTTAAACTGTGCGCGTTGAAGTAGAGCAGATGAATCGGAAATGCCAGGTAGCGCTCAACATTGGTGGTCCATAACGGGCGAAGAAACGAAGTTGCGAGCCGGGCACGAAGACTGTCGGCATTTGGCACTTCAACAAGAAACACTCCCTCAGGTCTTAGCGAACGGGCAATTGCTCTTAGAACGTCCTGAGGAGCGGGCATATGCTCCAACGACTGAATCATCGTTACTGCATCAACCTTACCAACCAAATCGCTAGCTGAATCGAAGTCCTCATGAACCGTCATTCCCTCTTTCTGGAGTTGTTCGCGGGCGACTTTCCCAATTTCAACTCCGACAACCTTTAACCAACCGTGACGCCGCGCGTAGCGCAAAAGGTGTCCAGCGCCCGCGCCTACATCGAGTAGCAGTTCATTCCCACGTGAATACGAATCAAGCAGACTAAAGCGCGCGCGTAGATCACCCTCGGACCAATTGGCTGCGAAGTGAGGGTTGTGACAGTCGTAACCGTCTCGATCATAGAAGGCGTTCAATAGTTGCTCGGAAGGCCGCGGGTTGATGAAGACGATGTGGCAACCGAGGCAACGGTTCAAAGCAATCTGATCAGCTATTGGCGCAAACACTTCCGAGCCAATGCCTATTGGAGGTGCTGGTAGTAACTTCAGGCGTCGATCGTCACAAAGTGGGCAAGCACTTAAATGAACAACTTGAGACTTGGCCTGAACAGTCGCCATGGTGTTTCGATTCCTATCGTGCGACTTTTGAAACCGAATGGGGGTGTTACCTGAGGGTATGCAAAGACGCCCTGGTCAAATCAGCTTTCACGCTCAAAGACAAATTCATTACAACCGAGACCGGGTCCGCACTTGAGTTTCAGTAGTCGAAACCCACGGTCACGGTAGAAATCGAAGATCACATCGGGCTTGGCTACTTCGTAGGGATATCCGCCGACCCAATCAACAATGTCGCGCCAGTGATTCATTCCCCGGTTCTGATCATATTGCGTCCACGAGCGAATGTAGTCCCCGAACTTGAACGTTACGGCTGAGCGAACTGCGTTCTTGATTTCATCAGGCGCAACCGCCAAGAGTGCAAACGGCGGTCGAAGGAAACCGGGAAGATCGTTGTACTTACGCTTAATCCATTTCCAGCGAGCGCTTTGACTACCCGTATCGTTGTAGATAGCGATAAACAACTTGCCACCGAGGGCAACTGGGAGACGCGCATTTTCAAGCGCTTGCCACATCTGACCCGTGTGATGAAGCACGCCCCACGAATACACCACGTCGAAGCTCCCGAGCTGTTTCAAATACTCGACATCGAGCGCCGAGCCACTTTCAATGGTCCATGCAGAATCATTGTTGAAATAACGCCGCCGCAGTTCCTTCGTGCACGCAACGGATTGAGGATCATAATCAAAGGAGTGAACCCGCGCTCCTAGTCGCCGGGCAGCAAGACTAAATAGTCCACTGCCTGAACCAATGTCGAGGAAGCTTTTGCCCCCGAGAGTTTCGCAATCAAGCATTTGCTTAAGCGATGTCTCGGCCAGCTCGATACGCTGGTCGGTGAGCAGCTTGAGGAACTTGGCCCAGTTCTCTCCGAACTTGAACCGCTCGCCCTGGGCCACCTCTAAGGCGTGTTGGGTTATCTCCATCTGGAGTATCCGTGAAAAGTTACTTGGAGTGCGGTGGCAAGCGAAGCGCGACACCGCTTTGGATTTCGGATTTCGGATTGCGGATTGCGGATTGCGGATTTGCGACTTCGAGTTGTCATATTTAACAAGGAGCGACTTAAAACGAGTTCGCAGGCCCATTCCAAATCGAGATTCCAGAATCAAATCCGCATTCCGCATTC
>DATBMP010000497.1:0-13588 GCA_036554845.1 Pyrinomonadaceae bacterium | reverse complement strand
AGATACCAGTCGCGCATACATTCGCGCCATCGCTTCAACTGTCACACCAAAAACTGGAACACTGCAGCCGTCAACACCTACGGCGATGTCTTCAATAGGTACTCCTGAAAATTCTGAGATTGTCTTTCCTATCGCTAGCTGAACAGGGTTTTCCGGTTCGTCGTAGGTCTCGAAAGGTGCCTTCAAATGCAACGCGAGTGCGAGCATCCCGGCATGTTTTCCCGAACAATTGTTTTGCAGCACGTTTGGAGCAGTGCCAGTCTCTCGCAATCGTCTGGCAACGTCTGGACTGAAAGGCTCGTGAATCCCACACTTCAAAGCTGAAGGTTCCAGACCAATCTTTTTGAGCATTGAAGACGCGAGGTCCGTGTGTATTGACTCTCCACTGTGCGAAGCGCAGGCAAGCGCAATCTCGGCTTCGGTAAATCCAAACCGATCAGCAGCGCCCGAGGTAATCAGCGGTATCGCCTGATGAGGTTTTGCGGAGGAGCGAAGATAAGTGACGGTTTCCGGTGTGCCAATGTACGCGATGACGCGTCCATCGGGTTCCAAAGCGACGATGTGTCCACGATGTCGCGATTCAACCAGAGCTCCGCGAGTTACCTTTACCAGCGGTGCGCCTATCGGAATTTGTTGTTGCTCCGCATAACGCTGCCGGGAAATTTTCATTTTAGAGCAGGCCTTTCAGGGTGTTTGAAGGGAGGCGACATCTTAGCATAGAGGGTGTGGAGCAATTGCCGATTGCCGATTGCCTGGTTGCCGATTGCGCGGACTTGTGTGGCATCGAGTCTGTACCACCGCGCGGTAGCGGGTGGATCGTTGACATTGCCGATTGGTGATTGCCAATTGTCATTCCGGAATGGCATCAGTCGTCAATCATCAATCATCACTCGGTAATGTATCGATCCACCCTTCCCCAAAAAGAAAGAGCAGCGACCACTTAAGTCGCTGCCCTTTTGATTGAAGTAAAGCTGATTTATTGAACCGACTCTGTGGCCACAACCGGTACGGTTACCGCGGGTTTAGCCTTCCTGCTTTTCCGTAGGCCTCGGGAACCATAACTCAGCACCGTGAGTTTGACCGTTCGACGACCAAATCGCATCGCCTCGCGCGAACTCGGGATCCAAATGTCAATCCGACGTCCGCGAATCTTTCCACCAGTATCGGCTACCAGGTATTCACCGCTGTAACCACCAGCCTGAACGTGCACACGCGAGCCGAGTGGTAACACCCGTGGGTCGGCGGCTATCAATCCTTTGGCTACCATGCGGCCACTCGCGGTTTTTCCGCGAAGACTGTAGGCCGTTGCGACATACGAGGTCGCCGGAACCGCTATTGGAGCCTCTTCACTTGCCGTTGCTGGTTTTGCGGTTGTTGGCTTTTCTGAGGTCGAGAGCGCCGAAGCTACCTCCGCTGTAGAAACCTTAGCGTCTTTTACGTCACTAACTGCTGGGACGTTCTGGGGATCCTGAGTTAGGGGTTTTTGGGTTTGCGAGTTTGGAAATTGTCGGGAAGGTGTTTCCGCTACTGACGGTGTTGCTGTAACGATCAAAGAGCCTACAAGAAGCGCGCTCGCAACAATAGCGCTTCCGCTAAATATTGATTTCATCTAATCGGGTCTCCTACCGAGGTTGATTGAAACTTCTCAGCGCTGTGCGCGAGTCCGTTCTTTCCTATGACTCGACCTTCGGCCCAAGGAGTCTTCTTACTGACGTCAGCCGAAGTTGGGGGCTTGCATCCTTGATGCAGGCGCTGAAAAGAGCTTGATGAGTGTTTAAAACCAGGAATAAAGCGGGATTCCCAGACTGAAACTCCGAGTTCCCGCTTGACCGCCGGAAAGGCTAGCACACGGGGTAGGGTGATCCAAGGCAAACGGTCCCCAAAAAATGCTCCGATAGAGTGTAATTCGGGCTAAATCGTGAAATATTGGAACTTAGGCCGGGCAAAATTTTTCTGACCGGACGGGCTGAAGCGCCGGTTGAGGACGTGGTCCTTCGGGGGTTGAAGCAGTACGCGTCTGGGGAAGGGGCGGCATTTGGTGAGTTCCTTCACCAAGATGGGAGAGTTTTAAGGGGGTCAAAGGGCGAGAAAATTATCGAGGATGTGCCTTCCCTGGGGATGATCTTGGTCATACAACTCGGGATGAAACTGGACCCCAAAGAGTGGTCGGGACTTGTGCTGCATGGCCTGAACGGGACAGGTCTCGTTCCAGGCGCTCCGTTCAAACCCCTCCGGCATGACCTTCACCTCATCGCAGTGTGAGTGCCAGACAGTGATCTCGCTCGGAAGACCTTCAAAGATACCCTTCCGATTAGTCTCGACGGGAAGATATCCGCGTTCACGCTGCGCACCTTCATAACCCTCGCCCGGGCCAATCCGCTTCATCAGGCCAACCTGGCCTCCAAACGCGAGCGCCATCTGCTGATGCCCACCGCATACACCAAGTATCGGCTGCGAAGAATTGCGAATCACATCGAAAGTACCGGCGAGGGCGTCCCGGCTGTACAAGTCCCAAGGGTGACTTTGACCGCTGAGGATGATGTGTGAGGGCCTTAGTTCATTGATGCGTTGAAGGCTGACTTCTCGGAACGGTTCCATCCGGATCTCCACGCCCAGGAGCATGCGCCGAAGGGCCGAACTCAGTTCACGCGGGCTGTCGCCCTGACCGTCGATGGTGTTGTCGATGAGATAGATCATTGTCGATTGTCGATTGCCGATTTGAAGAAGATTCTACCAGTGAGTTCATAATGTGAGTTCGATTGTTTTTGCCGTTCGATCTCTTATGGAGTTCGATTATTCGTGCGATCCTAAGTTTTAAGGGTTGGATTCCAGTGCGGGTGCGGGTTCGGCTAACTTTGATGTGGGCGTTCCGACTCGGACAAATCGTCAATCGACAATCGTCAATCATCAATCTTTCATCTCTCATCCCAAACAATACAGCTTCCCATTAAACGCTCCGATATAAATCTGCCCTTCAAAAACCGCAGGCGTGGAGTTGATGTTCTCCCCGATCTTCAATTCCCATAATCGTTCCCCAGTGTCGGCTGACAACATGTACATCCAACCGGTCTTGTCACCAAAGATCAGCCGACCATCCACATTCGGTGCGGTGCTCCAGATCGGTCCGCGGACCAGGTGTTTCCAAACTAACTCGCCTTTGTCGGCTGACAAACAGTACATAAACCCGTTGCTGGACCCGATGTACAAGCGATCATCGACCACGACAGGACTCGCCCAGAAACCACTGCGCTCTTTGTAACTACGGCTGAATCCACCCTCCGCCCTAAACTTCCAAACCGGTTGTCCATCAGACTTTCGAAAACTGTAGACATAACCATCTTCAGCGGCTGTGTAAACCAGGTCGCCTGCCACGGCCGGTGTTGAATCTGAATCGGCGCCGATACGCGACTTCCAAACGATCGAACCGTCAGCGACTCTTAAACAGAAGAGATCGCCTTGCTCCGTTCCGATGTAAAGGCGATCGTCGAACACCGAAAAACTGCCCTCCATCGACCCAAGTCGTTCAGTCTTATAAATCAGCGATCCGTCCTCAAGCCCGAGGCAATAAAAGAAACCATCCTCGCTTCCAAAATAGATGCGGTCGTCGATCACTGCTACCGAGCAATCTACTTCAAACCCGGTCTTGTACTTCCAGATCAACCGTCCGTCATTAGCATCAAGACAGTAGATGTAATGGTCCAGGCCGCTCGCGATAACCCGGTCGCCTACTAACGTGGGCGTGGCTTTCAAACTATCCTGAGTCTTGAACTTCCAAACCACACTGCCATCTTTCCGGTCGAGGCAGTAGAGATAACTGTCAGCAGAACCAAAGTAGACGTAATCCTTGCTGACTGAGGGTTGACCTGGCCAGCTTGTCCCGCCCCAACCGTCCTTGTGCAACCGACCCGAAGTCAGCGTGGTCTTGAACTCCCAGATCACTCTCAATGGACGATCTGGAAATGGACCGCTGCCATAGAAGTTGCGCGAGTGATTACCCAACCACATTGGAAAACTGCTGGGTTTAGCCGGTGGTTTGGGAGGGTCGGGATCTGTCTTTGATACGGCAGTTCCGCCGCAGGAAGCGAATAGAAACGGCAAGACCAGGGCAAGAATTGCCAAATACTGACGGTTATTGCGTGTGAGTGAGTCGGGAATTCTCATGGGGAGATAGCCTCGGGAAACTAATTCGGATTAGCCCGTGGGGGCACGCCACTCTCCGGAATAAACTACTTCAGCGGTACCGGTTATGACAACCTCGCCATCTTCGCGCCAGTGTATTTTGGCTTGGCCACCAACCATTCGCGCAGTGACCAGACGATCGGTCTTGTCATTGATCATCGAGGCAACTGCCGCAGCGCATGAACACGTGCCCGATGCCGTGGTTTCTCCTACGCCACGCTCCCATATACGCAATTCAATCTCCTTACGATCAATGACTCGGATAAAGACGACGTTGGTGCGATCGGGGAACTGATGGTGGTTTTCAATCGAGTGTCCGATGCGGCGCCAGTCAAGTTCAGCAAAGTCATTGACGAAGATGCAGCAGTTGGGATTACCCATTTGCAAGGCGGTGACATCGAAAGTCTCGCCGTCAACGGGCAACCGATAGTTGATGACCTTTTCGAGCGACTCACCGGTCTCCATTGGAATTGAAGCAGTGTCGAAACGCGGTTGACCGAGTTCCGAATCGAAGAGGTACCGTCCGTCTTCATGTTTGAGAAGGAAGTAACGTTTCACTCCGGATTTCGTTCTCAATCGAAGTTCTTCAGGACTCCACAAGTTCTGATAGTAGATATAAGCGGCGGCGCATCGGGTGCCGTTGCCGGACAAACCAGCTTCGCTACCGTCAGGGTTGAAGATGCGCACGTTGAAATCGGCGCTCTGATCAACGGACGGACTGACGACAGCGATTCCGTCCGAACCGGCACCTAAGTGACGGTTGCAGATCGCTTTGGCAAACTGGCCGAGGTTGTCGATTCGCTGAAGTTGATCAGATTCGATGACGATGTAGTCGTTTCCGAAACCGTGGAATTTAATGAAGCGAGGGTGGGGCATGGTTGATTGACGATTGATTGTCGATTGAAGCGGCCTTGCCGCACCAGGGTTGTGGTAAGCGTTCGACTGACCGGGTACCAGTCCAGGTTATTAGGCTAATAATGCGATGCTGCGCCAGGAATACTGTAACGGAGCGGACCAAACCGCTTGTCAAATCATCATCGACAATCGGCAATGGGTTCACTCTTCGGCAAAAATCTTCTTCAAACGCTGAGTCAACACCGGTTCAAGATTTAGCAACCGAGCGTATACCGTCAATTGCCCTCGATGATACATCTCGTGCGAGCTTGCAAATTGCAGGAAGCGAAGTTTGGTCGTTTCGCTTCCGTCAAAACTCCTCATCGGCTCGTCAATATTAGCCGCATGAGAGCGAATCGCCTGCTCGCTTGACTCCCAACTACTACGCAATAACTCCAAAAGTCCGTCTTTATCATTCACGCTTGAGACGCCCGCGCCGTACTCCTTGATGTGTTGCGCAAATGATTGGCGCAGTATGTTCGGGTTTTGGCGGCAACTCTCGCCGACGAGTAGTTTCTGCGATTCCACAACATGCTGAAGAATTCCAGCTACACTTCGCGTCTCACTCGTCGCCTTAAACTGAAATTGATCAGCGGGAATCTGCACCGCTTCCGCTATCAGACCTTCGCGAATGTCATTCCAAGTCGAAATTAAGTGCTCTGCTGCTGACATGGCTTCTCCTTTGGTTGGGTTAACACTCAATCATTAGTTACGCAACCAATTTCATGTCTTTAAGACCGGCCGGCGAAGGATGCCAGCAACACCATAATGGGATCGATGCAGACGCTGCGCGGCTCAATCCCATCCGGATAGTTATTAACCATGATCGAGAAGACCAACCGCTCGCCCGCCGCTGTAGTCAGATAACCACCGAGGCTTGCGGCCGAGCTGAGTGAACCCGTCTTTGCTCGTACGTTGTTCTCGGCCACGGTCCCTTTCATTCGATTTCTAAGAGTTCCGTCAACACCGGCGATCGGCAACGCATCTCGGAAAACATTCGCATGCGTATGCCGGCTCATGTAGGTCAACAACTGCAACGTCGCTTCGGCTGTAATCAGGTCGTTGCGGGACAATCCGGAGCCATCTGTCAACGAGAGTGACGTTGGGTTGACTCCCGCCTCTTTCAAGAATGCGCTCAAGACTTCAAGTCCAGCAGCTTCACTGGTGTTTGCTGGACGAGTAGTCGCCGGTACAGGCGCAACTTTCCCTAACGTTCGCAGAATAAGTTCCGTGTAAAGGTTTTGACTGGGCTTCAGAGTTTGGGCTGCGATCACACTCATCGGTGGCGACTGCATCGACGCGATCTCGGTTAGACCTGTCTTGAGTCCTCCCGATGCAGGTATCCCCGTTGCCGAAGCAGGAATGGTTCGGGACCTTCCAGTAATCACTACACCCTTGCGGGCAAGTGACGACCGTAAGAGATAGATAAACAAGAGTGCCGGGTGCGATATACCCACGGCTCCCGAATACCCGCGATCGTCAATTGCGATCGAACCCCCTATCTCCAAGACGTGTGTTCCGAGGGCTCGATGAATGGTCAACTCTCTTTTTGTTCCCGACGCCACGGTAACGACATGGTTGGTGACGGTCATCAACGGGTCCGGTGGTCCAGTAGTGATGACCGCAGGCGCACCAATCTTTGGTCCTGGCTTTACAAAGAGATCCAGTGAGTTGTCGTTGATCGTGAGAGCGCTGACCTCGGCACCGTACCACCACTGCAAATCTTCCCATTCCCATCCCGAACCATACTGTGGACCGGTGAAGTAAGTTTCATCGCCAATCAAGTCTCCTTCAATGCGTTTGACTCCCGCTGCGGCAATGCGCAACGCAAGGTCTTCGATCCCTTTGAAGTAGTCTCCGCCGTTGAACCTCGCTGCGATCGATGGATCGCCTCGTCCGTAAATCGTCAAGTCGCCATGAATGATTCCGAGCGCATCAGGTCGTGCAGGCGCATAGACCGAAGTCACGTAACGATAATCAGGAGACAGCCGGTCGAGTGCGGCGGCCACGGTGTAGAGCTTCATATTCGACGCGGGTCGCAGAAGCTTGTTCGCATTCTCTTCAAAGATCACACGGCCGGTATCCAACGAAGCCACCTTGATTCCAACAAACGCCGAAGACAGCTCAGGCTTTCGCAAAATCTCACCAATGCGAGTCTGTAACTCAGCAATAGTCGTCGTCGTGTTCGATATTCTTGCTTGAGTTGGAACCGGAGTTGGCGTTGGCGTTGGCGAGCTCTGTGGAGTACCAACGTTTTCGACGGCTGGAGTCGGCGAAGGTGAAGGAGATGGTGAAGGTGTTACCTGGCGCGCCCTTCCAGGATTCTGCTGCGCACTAATCGTGCGTGGAACATCACTAAACAGCAGCGTCAGTAACAGAAGCAGGCTGATGAAAGCGCTAAAGCTTTTCTTAGTTGTCATTTTTCCTAAGACGGGAGATTTGCAAGATTAGTTTTCGCGTGGAGCACTCGTATGCCGCTGACGGCCGTGTTGGATGGAATTCATCAATTCATTAAACCTTGGATCGCTCCTCAGTGACGCCCAGTTGGGATCATTTTGGAAACAGGGAACATTTTCATTCCCCAAAGCGATGGCCCGTTCCAACCATTTGAAAGCCTCGCCGGGTTCGTCCTCCAGCGCATAAACCGAAGCGATTGAGTAGGCGATATCAGCATCAACCTCCCCGTTTCTGATCACATCATCGGTTAGTTGCGCTCGGGCTTCTTCATGTTTGCCCTGCACACTCAGAAACATTGCCATGAATGGTTTGATGCCATGGAGATTTGGATGTCGCTTTATTGTTTGTTCCATCATTTCAGCAGCGGCATCAGTTTGTCCCGTGTAATAGAGGATTAGCGCGCGAAATGTTCGAACCAGAGGATTCTCAGGCTCGCCAGCGTTGTCTAGCTGGCGCACAGCCTCGTCGAAATGGCCCATGTACATGTGGACCAGCGCCCGATTGTAACTGGCAACAACGTGGGCGGCCGGATCAAGCCGCACGAGTCTGTCATAACTCCGTAGCGCGCGCCCGTACTCGCCATCAAGCCGGTGCAACGTCCCTTTAACGAAATGGACCACCGCCTCGTCTGGCGCTTCTCTTCGCGCTCGCGCCACCTCTTCGCGTGCCTTCTGTTTTTGACCCCGCCAAAGATAAACAAAAACCATGAGCATGCGCGCTTCAAAAAGCTGTGGATCGATCTCCAACGCTTTGTTGAAGACAGCTTCAGCACGCTCATAATCCTCAGCTCCTCCAAATCCTTTGAACACGCGATTGACATAAGCCGCGCCGAGTCCGTCATAGGCCAAAGCAAACTTGGAATCCAACTCGATGGCCCGCTGAAAATGTTCAATAGCTGCGTTGCAATCTTCAGGGGCAATCGTGCGAAAGATGAAGCGAGCAAAAAGATCGCGGCCACGCAGATACTGTTCGTAGGCGACTGCATTCTGAGTAGAAGGTTTGGCGATACCAACCTGTTCCGCAGGGCTCAATTCGAGTCGCAGGCCTTCAACGATCTGCTGCGCAATTGTGTCTTGCAAGGCGATGATGTCCGACGCGGACGTGTCGATTCGATCGCTCCAAAGAATCTCTCCAGATGCGACGTCGAGAAGTTGCGCGGTCACCCGAAACCTTTCACCGCTGTGCATAAAACCGGCAGTGAGAACGGCGCTAACATTCAACTCCTGCCCGATCTCACGTGGGTCTCTTGTCTGACCTTGATATCGCGCGATCACCGAAGAGGGTCGAACGACCAGGGATCGCACGCGCGCGAGTTCAGTAATCACGGCGTCGGCAAGAGAGAACTCGTAAAAACTCGATGCTGGATCGTTATTCAAATTACGGAAACAGAGTATCGCCAGACTCTTCTTCTCCTGGTCCGCAATGGTAGTGAATGGTGTTTCGTGAATGGGCTGCTTACTTCCGGTCGTGAATCGCGGAGATGAGGTGTGCGGCGCTTCGCTCTTCGTTACCGACTTCAACCAGCGCATCGCACGAGTGACGGCGGAACCTCCACTGAGATGTCGTGGCGCCTGATGCCCTCCCGCGGAATATCCCTGGCTCGCATCGAGTCCTGAAACCTCCAACACGTGGCGCAGATCGTCGCGCAACTCTTCCATCTTCTGATAACGATCTCGCGGCTCCTTGGCCATCGCACGATCGAGAATCTGTTGTAGCCCGGGTGGCAATGGTTCTTTGCGAAATTCGCTGATCGGCCTTGGTGGATCGTGAAGCACAGCATGACGCACATCGATTGTGGTCTTGCCACGGAACGGCCACGTACCTGCGAGCATTTCGTAAAGAAGAACCCCAGTCGAAAAGATGTCAGCCCGCTTGTCGACGCGATCGCCACGTGCCTGCTCCGGTGCCGCGTATGTGGCCGTCCCGTATGGAACTCCGACTTCGGTCAGTTCCGTGCGATGAATGCCGGACATTCCTGCCTCATTTTCATCGAGCAACTTTGCCAGACCGAAATCCAGGACCTTTACCTGTCCGTTTGGCATGACCATCACATTGCCTGACTTGATATCGCGATGAATGATTCCGCGAGCATGGGCCACGGCTAGCGCATCGGCAACCTGAATCGCAATCAAGAGCGCGCTCTTCAACTCCAAAGGACGGCCGGCAACTAACTGACGTACATTCTTGCCTTCGACGTGCTGCATTGCGATGAAGTGCACACCCTCAACCTCGTCGAGGTCGAAAATGGTGCAGATGTTTGGATGGTCCAACGAGGATGCGAGCCGCGCCTCGCGCTCGAAACGCTTTAGGTTGGCTTCCTTGGCAGTGAGTTCGGGGGGCAGGACCTTAATCACAACGTTGCGACCGAGTTTTGTATCGACCGCTTTATAAACTTCACCCTGCCCGCCTACGCCGAGCTTCTCGATGACGCGGTAGTTGCGCAGTGTCTTGCCAACCATTGAATTATGCGAACGAGGCCAGCAGTTCTTCGTAGGTTGCCGTTGCCGTGCCGATCTTACCGACGACGATGCCTGCGGCATGATTTGCGAGGTGGGCCGCTTCGAGCTTTGACGCACCAGCGGCTAAAGCTGCGGCAAGAGTTGCTATCACGGTGTCACCGGCGCCGGTTACGTCATAAACCTCGCGCGCGGCTGTGGCTACAAAATCCGGAGTTCCACGTTCGTCTAATAACATCATTCCGCGATCGCCGCGCGTGATCAAGACCGCATCGCACGCCAACTGTGCCCGGATTCGCTTCGCTGCTTCGTGAAGTCCGGGATCAGAATCTTCCTCGAGGTTTGCCATTCTCAGCGCCTCGTGATGATTGGGTGTCACCAGTGTTGCCGGACGATACGAATTGAAGTTTCTGAGCTTTGGATCGATCAGAACAGGAATATATTTGTACGCGTCAGGCAGGATCGACTCGAGAATTCGAGGGGTGACTACGCCTTTGTCGTAGTCTGAGATCACGAGCGCATCGGCATTCTTCAGGGAATCTTTTAACGTGCTGATGATCTGCGCTTCGATCTCTCCATTCACCGGCCGGCGGTCCTCCCGATCCGCGCGCACTACAAGTTGGCTGTGCGCAATGATCCGAGTCTTCACCGTAGAAGGCCGCTTCTTATCAACGATCAAGACATTACCAGCATTGGATTCAAACAATGCTTTTCGCAAGCGCGCGCCGGCGTCATCATCACCGGTGATGCCGATAACTGAGCCGCGAGCTCCCAACGATACGAGATTCGCGACCACATTTGCCGCACCACCGAGATGCACCGATTCGCGTCGCACATCGACAACGGGAACGGGGGCTTCGGGTGAGATACGGGTCACATCTCCCCAAACGAACTCGTCGAGCATGACGTCGCCAAGCACAACGACGCGGACGTCACGAATCGCTTTAAGAATTTCGGTCGCTCGATCTTTTGACAGTTCAGACATTGATCTTTTGTTGGACCACCGGCTTCAGCCTTGTGGTACTTCAACTTCCGCCTAAACACGGGGCCAAAGTAGAGTTACCACGAGGCTAAAGCCAGTGGTGTCCCGACCTTTTGTACTCTTTCGTTTTGGTTCAAGTTGAGTTACCAACGGCTAGAGCGGGTGGTGTCCTAACTGCAAACTATGCCCTCGACACACGATCCAAAGCCGCCATGACTCTCTCAACCGGCACTTGCGCAATACACTCGGGTCGCTCAAACTTTTCACAGAAGTAACCATGACAAGGTTGACACTCGAGTTCCTCACGAACAACTTCCGCCGCGACACTTGTCCACGGTCTCCAATGGTCCACATTCGAAGATCCAAAAATTACTACAGACGGAACCTTGACCGCAGATGCGATATGAGCGATGCCACTGTCGTTGCCGATGAATAGCCGGGCGCGCGAAGCCAGCGCTGTTACTTCAGGTAAAGAAAGATCGGCAAAGCAAGTAAAGGGTGCCTTGGATTCACTCAAAAGCGTTTCGACAACCGCCTTCTCATTCTCAGTTGTGATTACCACGGAGCGCAATCCACGCTCGGCAACCGCTTCAATAATCCTGGCGAACTTTTCTGTGGCCCATTGTTTTGTATCGAAAGCTGCAGATGGATGGACCAGAACAAAAGCGTGGGCCAACTGCGCCGACTCTAAGCGAGCGCTTATACTCGCTGCCGCGGCATTGGTAACAAACAAGTGTGTAGCGGGCCTGTCACTGACCGGAACTCCGGTCCATCCCAACAATGCTAACTGCTGCTCGACCGAATGGGTTTTGTCTTTGCCCCACAACGTCGAGGCAGAAGGAGCTAGATGTTGGTGCAATCGCGCGTATTGATAAGCAGCGTAACCAACACGATGCTTGGCGCCACTCGCGCGCGTCAAGAACGTTGCTGTCGTGCCGCCGTGGAGGTTGTAGACCACATCGTACTGGGCATTGCGCAAAACTTTCGCAACCCCAGCGCGGGTTCGCGTACTCGATGACTTCAACGTGATCACATTGTCAACGTACTCAAATCCATCGAGCACCGGCGCGACCCAATCATCCAACAGTATGTCCACCTTCGCGTTGGGAAGAAACCGTTTCAATGCAAAGAGCGACGGTGTAGTGAGGACGGTGTCGCCGATTGAACGAAGCCGAACTACAAGGACGCGTTCAACCTGTTTCCAATCCCACTGAGGTGGACCAAGTGGTTGCGGCTCTTCATTCCTGAGTCCGTGCATTGTTAGACCGCGCAACTGTGGAGAAGACTCGAGGATTTCTCGCAGACTGTTCATCCCGGAAAGATTAACTACGGTTCAGGTTCGTCCTCTTCGATCGTAGCTTCGTCGATTAACATGACTGGTATGTCATCGCGCACCGGATAGACACGTTTGCAGGAGACGCATTTAAGGGCGCTTCCATCCGGTTTCAGTTCAACTTTGGCTTTACATGCCGGGCAGGCAAGAATTTCCAGGAGTTCCTGACTAAGGGCCATGATGTGATTTCAACCTCTGGCTTTTGTGGACTACGCGAAGATTAACATACCGATTGAGCCGCGGATAAACGGATAACGCCATTGACGATTGTCGAGTGACGATTGACGATTTCGAGGATGACTCGGATCAATGAGACGAGAATTCTGAGAACGACTAAACAGAAATGGCGGGAAAGGCACCGGCTATTATTTACTTGTAATTCGCGTCATCCGCGTTCATCTGCGGCTCACCTCGCTTTCAAATCGACAATCGTCAATCGGCAATTGGCAATATATCCCCTCCCTGTGTTAGTGATCGACGCAATGTCCCTTGAGTTCGCTGTCCAACATCCTTGCGTGCTGCGTGCGCGCTATTCCGAGAAACATTTGCGGGATTGGGGCCGTCTCGCAAATCTGCACACGCGTCTGACTACCGGCGACAGCAGCGCGCCTTCACAGGAGAAACTCGACTGGGTTGAAAAGGCGAGTAGCGAGATCGAAGTGGTACAAACGGAAACTGCCGTCTGTCCGAGTTGCCCCGCTTGTCTTCCTATGGATGTAGCCGCGGAAGGAGAATCAGTTGGATGTTTGGGAAGAATTAGCTACCCAATCGATGCACAATTTGAAAAGTTTTTGGCGGACCGCGTGCAACTGGCCCTCGATACTCTTGATCAACAGGACCAACCAAGACTTCTGCGCATCCTGGTCGATCCCGAGTCACCTTTTGATGGAGAAGCGACGAAGGACTTGCGTCGCGTGACAACCGAGGACGGTTTGAGGTTCTTTGAATTGCGTTTACCGATCAAGTTAAGCCGCGCAGCCGCTTTACTCACCACAGATCATGTCTTTGATCTACTTGCCGGCTTCCGCTCTGAAGATGCTGAGATCACCAGCTACACACGCGAACTCTCACCGGCAGCAACCGCTGATTACTACGACTTCCTCGATCTAATCCTCCGCAACGATCTAAACCAATCGGAAGCTGAACGCCTGCGTGGTCGCAGCAGAAACTACCTTCAATTCCTGCGCCTTTTGACCGCCATCGAACGCGCCGAAGCATTGAACACTAGACTTTTGATTGACTGATGTCAGCCCTTGGAGTGCGGTGGCAAGCGCAGCGCGACACCGC
>DATBMP010000481.1:0-12197 GCA_036554845.1 Pyrinomonadaceae bacterium | reverse complement strand
TCCGCTCTTCGATGTCCTTCCCGTTTACGTTCTTCAGCTCGGCAAAGAACCTGAGTTGATCCACCACCTTCATCTTCTTGTAGAGGCCACGTTCTTCCGGCAGGTAACCAATGCGATCCTGTAAGTCGGGATTGATCTGATAACCAAAGAGTTCAATTCGACCTGAATCCGCCGCAGTTATATTGACGATCATTCGAATCGTAGTCGTCTTACCCGCTCCGTTTGGGCCAAGCAGGCCATAGATTCGACCCGCGCGGGCGGCAAGACTCAGATTGTTTACCGCAGTGAATTCGCCAAAAGTCTTGGTAACGTTTTCGAGGAGGACAGTGGGTTTATCGGTCATCATGTCGGTCCAGTTTGGGCCTTCCAACCAAGGTGACTGACAGGGTAGAACACCAGTTATACGAGGTTTCGTCGGTCGAGGTTTTGCTGTTGCGCGCCGACATTGATCTGCTCCATAGTATCGACGACGAGCAATAAACCGGCCGCACCCCAGACGGCCATTGAATCCCTCTCTTATCAATCACAAAGAAGCGCGGGACAGTTATGATCAAGTCCAGATCTCTCATTAGAGTAACTGCCATTATCGTCTCATGGCTGCTCGCCTACGCCGCGCCTGTCTCCTCTCAGACACCAACAAATCAGGAAGAAGTCGTACGCGTCTACACCGAGTTAGTTCAAACGGACGTCATGGTTTTTGATAAGAGAGGTGAGTTTGTCAACGGTCTTACTCGTGAAAACTTTGAACTAAAAATCGATGGCAAACCGCGCCCGATTGAATTCTTCGAACGCATTACCGCCGGCAGCGTCAACGAAGAGGTACAGCTTGCTGCTGCGCGTGGCACCTTAAATCCAAACAAGCCACTTGCGACTGCGGCAACTCCGCTTGATCGAGGACGGACCATCTTTTTCTACGTCGACGACATTCACATGGACCAATCAGGCGCATCGTTGACCCGCAAGCTTATAAATAACTATATCGAGAAAGAGATGAACCAGAACGACGAGGCTGCCGTCACTTCAGCCTCAGGCCAGGTTGGTTTCCTCGGTCAGCTTACTGACAACCGCACCGTGCTCCGCGCAGCTTTGGAACGAATCAAACCCAAGTCTTTTTCACGATCGGATCTGCAGCGTCCTCCGATGACCGAGTACCAGGCGTTCATGATAAGTCGCTTTGACCGCGATACGACTGACTACTTCGTAGAAGCTGTACTTCGAGAGATCCCGATGATGACACCAGACTCTGCGCAGGAACTCGTTCGAAGTAGGGCTCAGAGCATTCTGATGCAAGCCGGGAACTTTGCACGCATCACGCTCGCCGGCCTTGAAGGACTGGTTAAATCATCTGCCCGTCTTCCCGGTCGCAAGATTGTGTTCTTTGTTTCTAACGGCTTTCTGCTCGACAATCGAAATACCGATTCACTGGAGCGCGTACAACGAATCATCAGCTCGGCCGCTCGCAGCGGGGTTGTGATCTATTCGATGGACGCGCGGGGTCTCGTCGCGAGTCTGGTCGATGCAAGTAGTGACGTCGCGTTTGATCCTTCAGGCAGATTAGACCGCGCCGGACGAGGCGAATTGTTTGCAACTCAGGACGCGATGAACGCGCTGGCACGTGATACCGCCGGTCGGCCTATCTTCAACACGAATGCACTCGAACCAGGTCTGAAGAAAGCTCTCGTCGAGTCGTCAACCTATTACCTGCTCGCGTGGAAACCGGAACCCGGATCGCAGTCGTCAAATAGATTTCGCAAGATCGAAGTAAACCTGATTGGTAAGCCAGACCTCAGCGTGCGAGTTCGCAAAGGCTTTTTTGACGTAGATCCCGATCCTGTCGCCAATCAAAAGAAGAAGAAAACAACCCCCGAGCAGCCCAAAACAACTCACACCGAATTGCGTGATGCAGTTGTCGATATCCATCCAGCCCGCGGAATCCCGATCGCGCTGAGTGTTGCTTACGTCAATACCGCCGAGAAAGGCGAATTGCTTTCCTCGTCGGTACAGATTCCGGGAGAATTTGTCACTTACGGGGCCGACTCAGACAAGTCAAAAGCGATTGTCGATCTGGCCGGTGTCATCTACGACAGTAACGGCAAGGTTATTTCAAGGCTGACTGAACGTGTATCCGTGATGGCCAATGCACCACCGGCAGCAACCTCCGATGCGAATCACAACTTGAACTTCAATTTCCCGACCTACGTTACACCAGGTCTTTATCAGGTTAGAGTTGGTGCGCGTGATCTCGTCAGTGGCAAAGTGGGAACCGCTCATGGCTGGATTGATATTCCGAATGCTTCATCAGGTGAGTTGGTATTGAGCAGCGTCTTGTTAGGCGAGCGAGAGAATAAAGGTGCAGAGACAGCATCGATCAAAGGTGACGAAAGTGGTCCAATCGTAAACTTGAATGTGACGCGCCGTTTCAATCGAGACTCGTACTTGCGCATGTTGGTTTTCGTTTATAACGCGATGCAGAATGCGACTACAAAAACCGATGCTGCGATCCAGGTCCAGGTGGTTCGTGATGGCCAACCCGTTGTCACTACAGCACAGCGAAGGATTGATCCGGGGGGCACCACAGATCCCAAACGGCTACCGTACGCGGCCGAAGTCCCTCTTTCCGGTTTACCTCCCGGTCGTTACCTCATCAATGTCACCGTGTTCGATCGACTTGCAAAGAAGTCCGCCACCCAACAAGCACGTTTTGAGGTTCTGTAGAATCCCACCACCGCAAATCGCAGATGACGGCCGGTAAACAACGGAATTCAGCAGCGCCGATTCCGTGGAAACCAACGCGCGAACAGATTCTGGCTGCGGAAGGTAAGACCGTTCCCGATGTCATAGCACCAGACTTGACGGTCCTCTTTTCCGGAATCAACCCTGGACTCTACACCGCCGCGGTTGGGCATCACTTTGCCCGACCGGGAAATCGCTTCTGGCCCGCGCTTCATCATTCAGGTTTCACCGATCGCTTGCTCTCTCCGTTTGAAGAGCGTGAGCTACTGTCTTCAGGTTACGGAATAACTAACGTGGTCCAACGCGCAACTGCGACAGCGGACGTGCTTACAAAAGAGGAGATGTTGGCTGGTGGAAGACGGTTGACACGAAAGGTTAAGCGCTATCAGCCAAAGATCCTCGGCGTTTTGGGTGTGGGAGCTTTTCGCGCGGCATTCGATCAACCTAACGCGACGGTTGGACGTCAGGACATGATGATTGGAGAGACAATCGTTTGGCTGCTACCAAACCCGAGTGGACTGAATGCTCATTATCAGCAGCGAGATCTGAACCGACTGTTCTCGGAACTAAAAGCCGCTGCGGATTTAGGCAATAAGTAGGACAAAGTATTGCCGACTGCCGATTGTCGATTGCTGATTTGACATTGACGGGCTCAATCGGCAATTGGCAATCAACAATCGGCAATCGCTGTAATTGGCAATCGCTACAGAACCCTCATAAACGCCACCAGGTCCTTCTTCTCCTGGGCCGTTAACTTCAATTCCAAAACCAGGTTGAAAAACTCGACCGTATCTTCCAGCGTCAGCAATCTACCATCGTGCAAGTACGGTGGGGATTCCTTGATGCCGCGCAATGGGAAAGTCTTGATTGGGCCCTGGGCCGTGATCATCATCCCGCCTTCCATCCGTGGCGTGTAGAAACGCTCAACCTTGAGATTGTGCATCATGTTGTCTGTGTAGAACGGCGGAGCGTGACAGGCACTGCAATTAGCCTTGCCAAAGAACAACTCTTCACCCCGTATCTCACTTTCAGTCGCTTTGCTGCGATCCAATCGTCCCAGAATGTTGAGTTTCGGCGCTGGCGGAAAGTCGAACAGCTCCTGGACTTCAGCCATGAAGTGGACCTGAGAACCTCGCTCGAGAATGTTCACGCCCTTCTTGGTAGCGATTACCGGATCGCCATCGAAGTACGCAGCGCGCTGTTCGAACTCCGTGAAGTCCTCAATCGAGCGCAGTGCCCGTTGCGAACCAAACAGGCGCTGAATATTCACACCACGCAACGTCGGAGTGTCGATTCGGCGGCGAAACTCCTGCGGTCGAATATCACCAACCAGGTGTGTTGCTGCCGACGTGTGACCGTTAACATGGCAATCAAGACAAGCCACACCAAGCATTCCATCGGCTCGTTCAGTCTTTCGATCACCAGTCGCATTGAACTGCTGCTGTGGAAACTGAGTTACCAGCAGCCGCAAACCTTCGAGCTGTTTCGGATTCAAAATTCCGTTGAACAGCTCGTAGAAATTGTTGACGGTGAGTAACTGGCCTTTCGAAACATCACCCAGGTCAGGTCGAGTAGTCAGGAAGATCGCTGGCGGAAACTCCGGTAAAAAGTGCTCCGGAATATCAAAGTCGAGATCAAAACGTTCCACTCGCGGAAGAAGCTTGATCTCCATCTGGGGAAACAGCATTCCGCCAACGGGATGATTTGGGTGTGGTAATGGAAGGTAAGGAAAGACTCCCCTCGTCCGAATCTCATCAGGAGTCATCTG
Source organism: Pyrinomonadaceae bacterium (assembly GCA_036554845.1). GTDB lineage: Bacteria > Acidobacteriota > Blastocatellia > Pyrinomonadales > Pyrinomonadaceae > PSRF01. Next base: position 7,696 of record DATBMP010000481.1, on the reverse strand, counting down.
ACCGAGTTGTTCCCAGGTAACTCCACTCTTTAACTTAGCAGTTGGTCCAACAGGAATCGGTTTGCCGCGTGTCATCTTCACGGCTTCATCAACTCGGCGCCGGAGATCGTAGCGTTGTTCGAGCAAGCGTTGAGCGGCAGCGTTGACACCAGCCTTCGCAGCTTTATCGCGCGCCCTTACAACTTCAAAAGGTTCTTCGATCACCGGCATGAAGGAAGATGGCGGATCCTTTCTTTGTGCGCCGACGTGCTGAGTTACCAACATCGCCGCCGTAACCGCCAGGCCAATAGCCAAAATCGTCAGATACCTAATTCGCATTTGCTCTCACCCCCAATTGTGTCAGTCGGTTGCTCACAGGAGATACTCAATATCTATGACGAGAAGATGTCTTTGGGATCACGATTCGAGCGGCTGAATTGAGCGAATCCCACCAACAAGTGGACCGTTTGACCCAGCCTTGCTCTACCCCAGAGGCGAAGTTGCGCTCCCCGAGCGAAAGCACCTCAGATGAGGCAAAAACAGACTGGGGAATATCCACCCGAACGCTGTTGGTGGGATTCTTCTGGCGAATCCTCGCGCCGCCCGGCAAGAAGGACCGCCATAATCGCGGACCGCATTTAGAAACGGTTCTAAACGGAATAACACGCCGGAATGATATTTATTCCAACCAGGAATATCTTGACCAATGTGGTGTTAATATCTCTGTCAACCTTTTCACGAGCAGATTCAGATGAGCAGTCCGTCGTGTGCACAGCCTTTCAGTCAGGCGGCCCTCGAGCACCTCGATGCGCTCTATGGGTACGCTATGACGCTGACGCGTGACCAAACTGAGGCAGAAGATCTTGTGCAGGAGACCTACCTGCGGGCGGTTCGGGCATTCGGTCAACTCATGCCTGACAGCAATTTGAAAGGCTGGCTGTTTGTAATCATGCGCAATGCCTGGCTGAATCAACTGCGACACAATCGCAGTGGTCCACGCTTCGTCGGATTCGATGACGCAACGGAAACAGTCGAACACTTAGTAGGCAAGCAAGCAGACGATCCGCACGTGGTCTATTTAAGAAAACTCGAATGTCACGAGGTGCGTCAGGCGATCGATAGTCTGCCGACGCATTATCGCGAGATCATTGTTCTAAGGGATATTGAGGGATTCAGTTACCAACAGATCGCGAGCATGCTCGGTTGTCCGGCGGGGACTGTGATGTCACGTCTTGGTCGGGCGCGAGAAAAACTGAAACGAATTCTAACCAGTTGGCGTACGCCAAATGTAGCCAATGCAATGTCAGCAACCCGATGAATCAGTGCAGCGACATTTCAAACCAAATTGCCCTTTGGCTTGATGGAGAGCTCCAGGGTGAGGAGAAACGAGTTTTCGAATTGCATTTGCAAGACTGCAAGTCGTGCAGCGCACTTGTGTCCAATGAGAGCAGGTTTCTAGATACTCTTCACACCGCAAAACAGGCCCATGTAGCTCCCGAGCAGTTGCGCAACCGTGTTCGCGCCATTCTTGATGAGGTTCCAGCTGAAGTCTCAGCACCCACGCATCTGCGAAAGCGCTTAACCGACTCGTTACTGCTCACGCGTGATTCACAGCGTTCGCGGAAACTTCGCATCAGTCTGGCGATAGCAGCGGTAGTTGCTATCGCAATTGCAATGGGTCTGTGGTTGGGCCGGATTCAGACGGAACAACCTGGCCGTTATTTACCTTCATCATTTGCGCTGATGGCCGCGGACACGCATCGTCGCTATCTGGACCATCACTTACCTTTAGAGATCACATCCGCATCTCCGGAAGAGATCTCCACCTGGTTCAACGGCAAAGTTCCGTTCAGCGTGAAGCTACCCAAGTATCAAGAGGCGTCAGGTCAGGTAAAACTGTATCAACTGGAGGGTGCCCGACTGGTGGGATTCAAAGAGGACTATGCTGCGTACGTTGCGTATCGCATGGGCCAACGTCCGATCAGTCTGGTGATGACATCGAATTCTGTGGCCCAGCCTGCGGGTGGTGAAGAGATCATGTCGCGAGGTTTGACCTTTCACTTTGATTCGATCTACGGATTCAAAGTGATCACCTGGACTGACCGGGGACTGACTTACGCACTGGTTTCAGATTTGGAAGAGCGCGGGCAACAGTCCTGTGGAGTGTGTCACCAGGGAGTGAAGGACCACGACTTGATCGATCGCTTAAAGCCGACTTCGGCAGGACCGAGTTCCCCTTCTCGAGATCCCCGTCCTACTTTTTGAGCAGAAGATAGAGCTGACCCGCCAAAGACGAATTAAGATTCTTCAGCGTGTTGTACTCACCCAGCGCCGCTTCGTTGTCCTTTTAAAGCAATATAAGCAAGGCCGAGATTGTAATGCGCGGCAGGAAGCTTGGGCTTTAGTTTGAGTACCTGTTTGTATGCATCAACGGCTTCAACATTCTGACCCGCGTTGTAGTGGGCCAAGCCAAGATTGAAGAACGCGGCAGCGTTGGTCGGCTGCAATTCCGTCGCATGACGCAACGCTTCTATCGCTTCGGGGTACAACTTCTGCCCGTTATAAGCATTTCCTAAGTTCTTGTATGCGTGAGTGAGTACCTCATCTCGTTCCTGGTGCCCCTGCTTATACGCCTGACCGGTTTGGCCCAACAGTTCGATTGCTCGTTTGCACGCTTCCACTGAGTCCACGTACTTCCCGAGATGGTTGAACGCATATCCGAGGTTGTTGTAGATCTCCGGATCGTTCGGATCGATTGTCAAAGCCTGTTGATAGATTTCAATAGCTTCGTTGTGCTTGTTGAGAGCGATCAATCCATACCCGAGAGGCATGTACGCTGCGGCATAGTTCGAATTCAATTTGAGTGCGGCGCGATAAGCGGTAACGGCCTCGGTGAACCTTTTTTGATCTATATACACGTTGCCCAGTCCAGCTTGAGCACGCGGATCGGTGGGATCGAGACGAGCAACATAGCGATATCCTTCCTCAGCTTCCGAGAAACGCGGGCTCGGAGCACTTCGCGCTGCATTGGCACGGGCAATCACTCGTTCTTTCTCTGGAGCTGCGGCGCGGGTTGTCGTGCGACTGCCAGTTCGACCCCCACCAACGCGAGAACTTGCAGTACCTCCGACGGCATTAACCGGCGGGTTATCCGGGCGCCGAAATACAAACGGGGCACCGCCGAGAATGTCGCGCACTAAACTGCCGCCACCCGTGGGCTCCTGCGCGACAATTCGCGAGCCGCCAAATACCAATGCAAATAAAAGAAGAATTGTGAGGCGACGTAAGCCAGAATCAGTCAAGAACATCCTTCACTCCAGGCAAGGAACTTCGAACACTGTTCGACCTTACAATGCCCGGCGCATTCGAGGCAACTGCATTCGCTCAATCGGCACCGGTGCAGTTGAAACTATTGATGGTGCTGGTAGTCTTCACGATGCCGCTCTTCGGATTGAATCTTAACCCGAAGCGACAACGTGTCCCCCGGGACAAGCCCGTAGCATCAATAGTTCCAGACTGCATCACTAGGCGCTTAATCCAGTCCGTCGAGTGCTAACCCAATAGGACTCGCACCAGCACCCTTAAGACCGTCGATGACCTTGACGATATTGCTATAGCTCATGGCGCGGGGCGCCTTGATAAAAACCGTCTTCTCGATTCGTTTCTCCTCAGCTAGGTCGAACCGCCCGATCATCTCATCTCGATAGACGCGATTCCTCTCCCTTTCTTCAAAAAGATCAACCAGTGTTGTGCTGAGCTTTGCCGTGTCATCTACAGATCCCATGTCAGTAAGAGAATTCAGTTTCAGTGAGTAGTCAGGATTAATGGTGACCACTAGTGTCTTGTTATTCGGATTCAGAGTTCGATCATCTGGATCCGGTGGCGCCGGCACTTTTGTGAGGAAGCGAGAGGGCTTTAGGGGTACGGCCACCATGAAAATAATCAGAAGCACAAGCAAGACATCGATCAACGGAGTGACGTTGATCACGGGAACGTTAGTCTCCTTATCTTGAACTTTCATCCAGAATCTCCTGCTAATGGTTTTGTAAGATCAAACCAGAAGTCTGCGAACACATTGTCGAAGAATTAGAGTCGCTGAATACCGAAATGTTCCCGCACGAAGAAAGGAGGGGGTAAGTGGTTGGTCTTGTACCCATTACCTACTTGCACGTCGGTGGGGTCTAGGCAAGAGGTGGATTCACCACCTTGGGTCAAAAGAGATCTTCAATCCGTCACTAATCGCCGATCGTCAATCGACAATCGTCAATCGCTTATGGTCCAAGCTAGCATTCCGCAAAGCACAAAACCGAACGCATTGATCAGGCCATGCGTCATCGCCATCTGCGGAATATCGATCAGAAGAGTCCTGGTTACGATGCTATAAGCATAGACACATGCCAGAACCATTGCCGCGGCACCTGAAAATGACGAGAGACTCAACAGCAATCGCGCGGCAACTGAACTGACTCGTGGTAACACCCAACCGATAACAAATATCGCCAGCAAGACCAGACTCAATGACAGCACTACTGCGCCAATCAGTGCAGCCAAAGGTGAAAATGTGATCCCTGCTGCCACCATCGGCATCCCCAGGATGATGCCGAACGGAACGAACTGAAAGACAGTATCACTCTTCCCGAGTTGAATCAGTCGCCTTCCAGTCAGGCCCGCAAGTATCGGAGCGGAATAAGCAGCGAAAGTAAAGTGAACCGAAGTGAGGAGGATGATTGTGTCGCCAAAGCCAAGCAGTTGAATCCCGAGCCTTGAAACAACTAGCCAGAATCCGGCGATCGGAAGATAGACCAATCCAGCAGATACAGAGATCTCGGCAGTTGTTCGGAGTGCAGGATGGCGGAGACGCGAAAAACCGAATATGGCAATCAGAATGGTCAGTAACCACCAGGGCAGAGCAAGCGCTCCGGATACTCGGCCGGGCTCGAACAGGAACGAAACAACGACACAGGCCGCAGCAAATGGTTGGACCAGCAACGCGCTGCGATAGAACCAATCATCTAGATCCAGAGGCAGCCCTGCCGGAACTAGCGAAAGTCCCAAAGGAACGATCACCAGCACGCCCAAGATAAAGATCCGCTGGATTAATCCGGTTTCGGGTGAATCTCCGACCGACACCAAAAATAGTAGGACCCAAACAAAACCCCCGATGAACGCGTTCATTCGCGCCCATCGAGGCGTAAGTTTCCTGGTGCCAACAACATTCATGCAGGGGAGAGTCAGTTACGAACTTCCTTCAATCCAGCCATAACAGCGCGAGCCACTGCCGGTATTATCTCTTTCTCATTTGCATGATCGGTTGTGAATGTAACCAGGACGAACTTGGCCCCATCCGGCAACTCAATGTATGCGGCATCATGGCGCGTTGTGCTGGTCCAACCAGCCTTGGACCATAACCGGGCGCCCTCGATTCCCGTCAATGCTCGGCCGGTGAACCCTATGCCTTGATCGTCACCGTCAGAAGTCTTCTTTACATACTCACGTTTCATTAGTTCCATCATCTGGGCACTGCGTTCAGGTGTCACGGCTTTGCCGGTGGCTATCTCCATCAACAGGCGTGCTGTCGCGTCAGTGGTCAACTTGTTCCGGTTCTCGCCATTCGGACCACGCGAGACGCTTTCCCGACCGTATGCATCTTCACAAAAGGTCTTCTGGTTAACATTAATGTTGGTGTAACCCAGCGAGGTGAAATAGCGATTCACGGCATTTCTTTTGTGTTGCCACTCTTCCATCTCCTTGGGTGGCAATTCATAACCACCGGTGGTTCGCGTAAGAACGTCTACGATGTATTGAGTAGCTTCGTTGGATGAATCAACGATCATGTCTTTCACGGCACGGCGAAGTTCAGGCGTGTCCTGAATCTTCTTGTCCTCGAGCCAGCGATGCACAGCGACCAGGTAGAACATCTTGGAAACACTGGCCGGATAGATTCGCTCGTTACCTCGAAAGCTTGCGGTCACGGGGCGATTCGGATCACGCAGATCGATCAAGGTTATCGAAAGTTGCTTCTCCTCCAGTTTCTTGTCAGCAAACTTCTCGAGCGTGGATTTCGCGACCTCGTCCAGCAAACTTTGCAAGGTTTTAGGTGGGCCTTGATCGGTTTGCGCTTCAACGCGTGCGATTGCAAAGAAAGTAACAAGCAGCAGCAACACTACTGACGTCCTGGCAGCATTCATTCTTCGTTTCATTGTTTTGGATTTGACCTGAGAAGTTTGTTGTATCGATCGGCGAATTGGATTATAAGCCAGACAATGAAAAAAGTATCGGAAGAAGGTCTCGTTCGAGGCATTCGCCAATGGGACCTTGTGGGCGTTGTTATCAACAGCATCATCGGCGCAGGAATATTCGTTGTACCAGCAAAATCTTTCGGACTGATCGGCAACTACAGTCTCATCGCTTTCGTTGTCGGCGCTTTTGTCACCCTACTTATCATTCTTTGCTTCGCCGAAGTTGGCAGCCGCTTCACTGGCACAGGTGGTCCATACCTGTACGCACGTGAAGCCTTTGGACCAGCCGTCGGTTTTCAAGTGGGCTGGATGAACTGGATCGCGCGTATCAGTGCCTTTGCTACGAACTGCAATCTGCTGGTGATCTATTTGAGTTTCTTTTGGCCTGCGGCTGGTTCCGGGATTCGACGCGCGCTCTTGATTACCGGGGTCACGCTGGCCCTTACAACCATCAACTATCTGGGAGTACGCGATGCTGCGATCACGAGCAATATTTTTACTATCGCGAAACTTCTGCCTCTGATCTTTTTCATTGGAGTTGGTCTGTTCTTTATTACACCTGACAGTTTTGTGCTTGGAGAACGTCCCCCTTACGGGTCGTTCTCAACGGCGGTCTTGCTGTTGATCTACGCATTTACCGGATTTGAGAATGCCAGCGTGCCCGCCGGCGAGATCGTGAATCCACGACGCAACATGCCGTTTGCTATCCTCATTGGAATCGCAATCGTTACCGCGTTCTATCTGTTGATTCAAACAGTCTGTATCGGCACCTTGCCGAACCTGGGCGGAACCGAAAGGCCATTAGCTGAGGCGGCGGGAATGTTCCTTGGTCCGCTGGGAGCGTCGATCATCGCTGCTGGGGCCATCACATCAATCATCGGAAACTTGAACGTCGCGATTTTGACAACACCGCGGATACTTTTCGCGATGGCAACGCATCGGGAACTGCCACAGTCATTGGGTGAAGTGCACAGCCGCTTTCGCACACCGCACATCGCGATTCTGATCACTGCCGGATTGATGTTGGCACTGACTCTTTCAAGTTCGGTTATTTACGCGTTGACGGTAAGTACCATTGCGCGTCTGTTGGCGTATGCGGCAACGTGCGTAGCACTTCCAAAGCTTCGCCGGGCAAAGGATGTGCAACCAGCATTGGTGAGTATCCCGGGCGGAGTGGTGGTGTCGGCATTAGCAGTGCTGTTGACGGTGTGGTTGCTTTCGAACAGCACTTTGCGTGAGGCGCGGGATGCAGCGATCGGAGTAGTTGTAGGTTTAGTGATCTATTTCGCGTATCGCTTCAGTAGACGACACGTGGCCGCGTCTGCGGATCCCACACTGCAAGAGGAATGAGGATTGCGGATTGCGGATTGCGGATTGCGGATTGCGGATTGCGGATTGCGGATTGCGGATTGCGGATTGCGGATTGCGGATTGCGGATTGCGGATTGCGGATTGCGGATTGCGGATTTGGAATTTGGG
>DATBMP010000479.1:0-5022 GCA_036554845.1 Pyrinomonadaceae bacterium | reverse complement strand
TCCAAATTCCAAATTCCAAATTCCAAATTCCAAATCTCTCCATGCCGACCTTCATCGAAAACTACAAGGCTAAACATCAGCACCCGCTGAATCGGCTCACTCACTCGATCGGCATACCGCTGATCGTGATCTCGCTGCCCGTCTTCCTTATCGATTGGCGTTGGGCGCTCGGCATGTTTGTCGTTGGTTGGATTCTTCAAGTCGTCGGTCATGCAATCGAAGGAAACCAACCTGCGTTCCTCAGTAATCCGATCTATCTTCTTGTTGGTCCATGGTGGCTGGTCCGTCGTGCCGCCGGAGCAATCGGTTTAGTCAAACAGCCCTCATCCAAGTAGGTTGCGTGCAGTCAGATAACGAATTGGACAAGAACCCCGTACCTTCCAAGAACCAATCTTCGTTGCTCTCCTCTCTCTCGCTAGCTACGACAATCCAGCAATTACTTGATCGCGGACACTCGGGAACGTTGATTACCCTCCTCGAGCCATCCAAAGAGATCGATACCATCGTTGGCACCAAGGTCCTGATTGATGAACTAGGACAGCGCACTGGAAGTTTTGGTGATTCTCAACTCGACGAAGCGATAAACAGGTTCGGCCTTGAATTCCTCGCCTCGCGCAACAATGTGCGAATGGTTGAGGCCACAGAATTCGTTCCGGAGTTACCCGCCTGGCAGGCAGCAAAATTTTTGTTCGAGCGGATCGAGGTGGAATCAAAAATTGTGATCTGCGGCGCCGGCCATGTGGGCGCCGCTTTAGCGACGTTGTCCAGTTTTGCAGGCTACAACGTAGTCCTGATCGATGACCGCGCTGAGTTCGTTGCTCGTGAACGATTCACCGAGGAGCGCATTGAGCTGATCGTCGCAACGGATTGGTCTGAGGCGGTCTTAAGCGCTATCGGGATTGGGAAAGGAGTGGCAGTTGCAATCGTCACGCGCGGGCACAACGAGGACGAAAAGTGTCTTCGTGCAGCGATGAACACCGAACCTGACTACGTGGGCATGATTGGCAGTAAACGCCGAACAAGGATTGTGTTGGACCGGCTACGTGAAGCGGGTTTCAATGAAGAAAAACTAGAACGCGTGCATGCACCGATCGGTTTGGATATTGGTGCAGTAACTCCTGAAGAGGTTGCACTTGCAATCCTCGCCGAAATGATTGCCGTGCGACGCGGTGGAAAAGGCCTACCTCTCTCTTTGCAACGCAGATCAGGTTAGATGAGTTACTTTGTTTAGTGACGTTTCATGTACCTTGTTGGATCGCCGCATACGGAAAGCGACGATCCGCGTAGCTGCACAAATAAAGAACATTTCGGCATGGCAATCGAAGCACATCCGGTAGAACCAGAGATCGCAGTCACTGCCGAGCGCACCGGAATGTTTCGTGCCCTCTCGTATCAAAACTACCGGCGCTTCTGGGTCGGCGCTTTCCTCTCAAATGTTGGTACGTGGATGCAGGCGGTTGCTCAGGGATGGTTGGTCCTTGAGCTGACCAATTCAGCCTTCTGGCTGGGCGTTGATGGTTTCATGGCCACCGCACCGGGAATGGTCATGACTCTCGCTGGTGGTGTGTTTGCTGATTTGGTTGATCGTCGACGCCTGCTTCTTTACACACAGGTTGTGGCCGGGATCACCGCGCTTGCCCTGGCGTTCGTGGTCTGGACGAATGTCGTTACGGTCTACATGATCTTAGGTTTTTCTTTTGTGACTGGATGCTGCATGTCGCTCGCCGGTCCATCGTACCAGGCGATGACATTCGATCTGGTTGGCCGCCAGGACCTTGCAAATGCTGTCGCCCTAAACTCTTCGCAGTTTCAACTCTCGCGTGTTATTGGACCACTGATGGCCGGACTTGGTTTCAAGTTCTTCGGATTGGCCGGTTGTTTTTTCGTTAATGGTTTGTCATTCATCGCTGTGGTCGTTGCGTTGAATATGGTGCATTTCAAGAAGCTCCCTGCGGCTCATTCAGTAAAAGACCGACGCGCACTTTGGCAGGATCTAATCGATGGCTTTCGCTACGTACGTAATCGGCCACGTGTGGCATCGCTGCTTTCTATTGCTGCGGTGAGCAGTTTGTTTGGAGCTCCTTACCTCACACTGATACCGATCTTCGCTCGTGATGTTTTCAAATTAGGTGAGTCAGGCTTCGCATTAATGATGGGAGTTGCAGGCGCAGGCGCGTTTTTCGGTGCCCTGCTGCTGGCATATCTCGGAGACTTCAGGCGAAAAGGATGGACCGTACTGGGAGGCGCGTTTGCTTTCGGTGCTTGCATAATCGCGTTTGCCTTATCAACGCATCTAGCGGTTTCACTGGTCTTTCTTTTCGGTGTCGGTTTCGCAATTGTGACATCGGTTGCCGTTACCAATACCCTGCTACAAAAGCTCGTAACGGACGAGATGCGCGGTCGGGTCATGAGCATGTTTATCCTCACCTTTATCGGCACCATGCCCTTTGGCAACCTGCTGGCGGGAACCGGATCGCAGCGGTTCGGTCCACGCCTGACGCTGGCCGCGGGCGGAGTCGTAATTCTTCTCTACGTTACAGTTGTGGCCATTCGCAACCGCCGTCTGCGGGAACTTCACTGACCGTATGGCGTGTATTGCTGCAAGAACCTGGCAGCACCTCGTTCTAAATGATAGGACCTATGGGACCTAAATTTTAAAGTTTGGAGTCACGCATGCCGACCCGGAAAATTCTGTTTTTCCTTCTGCCCCTCTTGTTCCTCACGTTTCATGTTTCCACCAGCAAGCACGCTATTGCTCAAGGATTGATCGTGCCTGGTCCCTGTAGGCGCTGTCCTGACGATCTGCGCCGTCCGCCAGTACCGTTGCCACGTTCATTGCCAATCAAGTCGATCAAGATCGAAACAAAGGTCGGGTCACAAGTCGCCACGACTCACGTCGAACAGATCTTTCGCAACGACACCGACGCGACGCTTGAGGGGACTTACTTCTTCCCGATTCCCGAGTCTGCATCGATCAGTGAATTCGCGATCTGGGATGGTGACAGAAGATTGGTTGGTGAGGTCCGCTCGCGTCAGGAAGCGCGTCGAATTTACGACGAGATTGTTCGACGACAGCGCGATCCGGGTCTCCTTGAATACGCCGGCAAGGATCTGTTTCAGGCGAGCATCTTTCCGATTCCACCGCGTTCGGACAAGAAACTCGAAATCACCTATACGCAAGTCTTGAGAGCTGAAGCAGGCACTGTTGCCTACCGCTACCCACTTGGTACCGGACGACAGAGTGCGCAAATCGGATCAGTTTCGGGGCGCGTGACGATTGACAGTTCGATACCACTGAGAAACGTCTATTCGCCAACACACGCTATCGATATAAAGCGAAATGGCGAGCAACGCTCTGTTGTCTCCTTCGAAACACAAGCGGGGAAAGAGCCTCAGGACTTTCAACTCTTCTACACACTCTCAAGAGACGACTTTGGCGTTGCGCTTTTGACTCATCGCGAAACTGGTCGAGATGGATACTTCCTTCTGACTATCTCTCCGAAAGACGATTGGTCTGAGAAGGAGTACTCAGCCAAAGACATTGTTTTTGTTCTCGACACCTCTGGTTCGATGTCGCCGCCGGGAAAGATGGACAAAGCCCGGGCCGCATTGTTGTATGGGATTCGAATTCTGAGCCCTCAAGATCGGTTCAATGTCATTTCATTTTCCGGCGAGGAACGGTTGTTGGAAACGGGTCTGATTGCTGCCGATGAACAAGGACGCAAACGTGCGGAAGCTTTCGTCAACGCGTTGCGACCAGTGGGCGGAACCAACATCAACGAAGCATTGCTCGCAGCGATGCGACAGTTCCAGGCTGGTGAACGACCGAAGACACTTGTGTTTCTGACTGATGGTCAGCCGACGGTCGGTGAAACCAATATCAATCGAATCATCGACAACGCACGCCAGACACGACTTGCAGGCGTGCGGCTGTTCACCTTTGGTGTTGGCTACGATGTGAACACGGCGCTGTTAGACAAGTTGGCCGCCGAGAACGGTGGCGTTGCTGACTACATCGAGCCGAATGAAGACCTTGAAGTGAAGGTTTCTAACTTCTTTGCGAAGATCAACTACCCGGTACTCACCGGTCTCCAATTGGACCTGGCTGGTGTTGAGACAGATCTGATCTATCCGCGAACCATGCCTGACCTTTTTCGTGGCTCTCAGATCACATTGATCGGTCGCTACAAGAATGCCGACGACATGGATTATGTCCGTGTCACCCTGAACGGAGTCGCAAGCGCTCGTGCCCGTTCTTACGTTTACGACAACCTGCGTTTTCCTTTGCGCAGCGATCAGAATGATTTCCTGCCCCGACTCTGGGCCACGCGTCGCGTGGGGTGGTTGATGGAACAAGTGCGGATCAATGGCGAGAACCAGGAACTGCGGGATGAGATTGTCGATCTCGGAACCAGGTACGGCATCGTAACTCCCTACACTTCTTATCTCGCACTGGAACAGCCCGAAGCTGCGCCGATTACCGGGGCCCCTTCTCAACCAAAGACGGTTGGAGGCGCTCTGAATAGTGCCACGCGGCGACCAAGCGCTGACGTAGCGGCTTCCACCGGAGTCGTCGGCGTGCAACAAAGCAAGAAAGCCCGGGCCCAACAGGAGATGCTGCGACTCGAAGAGCGGAAATCAGCGTCGATACGGACAATTGGCGGCAAGACGTTCTACTTGCGCGATGGTGTTTGGACCGATTCTGAATTCAAAGCTGAATCGAAACTGCCAACGACAACGGTCAAGTTCTCTTCAACCGAGTACTTCGATCTGTTGAGCAAGCATCCTGAGTTAGGGAAGTACTTTGCGCTCGGTGAGGCTGTCCTGGTTGTGTTTGAAGGCCGGATCTATCGAGTCGAGAATCCGACGAAGTAAGACTTAGGCCGCGGTAGTCCATGAGCCACGTGTCACTAAACGGCGCGTGGCTCATCTTGTATTTACTCATCTTGTCAGCGAGCGTCGATCTATGTAAGAGTTTGTCAGCCAATCAAACTGACGCAAGACGGCAACATCGAACACTCG
>DATBMP010000466.1:0-5102 GCA_036554845.1 Pyrinomonadaceae bacterium | reverse complement strand
GTTAAGGGACGAGTTGAATTCTACCATGAGCCCAAATCAGGCTTTGGTCACACTTCTGTGTCTTTCTTTCTCTAGAGCCGTTTAGCAGGGCATCTGCTGCTCAACAAAGTTGCCTCTGATATGCTCGTCAACGTGAACAGATTCGATGTTATGGTCGTCGGCGCCGGTCCTGCTGGTTCCTTTGCCGCTGAACTGCTTGCCAAAGGAGGTTTGCAGGTCGCGCTCTTCGATGGTCGCGCGCCGGGTGATCCGAAAGCTTGCGGTGGCGGCGTTACGGCAAAGGCTTTGAACGCCTGGCCACAGTTGCTTCAGGCAGTTGGTCGTACTGTGAATGAACTGGAACTCTTCTCGCCCGGTGGAAAACGGCTGCACCTGAAACTAGACGAGCCCTTTGCAATCTACTCACGCGTTGCTTTTGATTCCTATCTTCGAGACCGCGCACGCGAAGCTGGTGCTGCCGTCATCGCAGCGAAACCGTCGCCAAAATCAATCAAGCGAAATAACGAAGGTTGGCAGCTCAGCGCAGGAACCGATCAATGGTCTGGAAACGTTCTTGTTGCTGCTGACGGAGCCAACAGTGCGATTGCGAAAAAACTTTCTGGTCCATTGCCTACTTCTGAAATGGAAGTGGCCTTTGGCTACCGAGCACCTTTGCCGCAAGTTGCTGACGCGCCAACAGTCGTTGCTTTTCTACCGGGATGGGTCGGATACGCATGGGCTTTTCCACGTATAGATCATATTTCCTTTGGCATTGCGACGACGCAGGATGCGTTCGAGCATCAACCGCTCGATGATCTTCTGTGGCGTTTCATGGTTGGTTACTATCGTCTGCGTGAAGACGTGAATGCAAAACTTTGGACCACGCGGAAAATCGATTCCGAACGCGACACGCGAATTTTGAAGAACCTGAAAAGTACTGCCGAACGATACGCAGCTCGAATTCCCGGATTAACTGACAAGACATGGGATTCGCGAAGGGTTTGTGGGCCTGATTGGGCACTGCTTGGAGACGCGGCTGGTTTTGCGGACCCCGTTACAGGTGAAGGAATCTATTACGCGCTGCGATCAGCAGAGCTGTTTGCTCAATGCTTTTTAGCGGGCGACGCGTCAAAGTATGAACAACGTTGGCGTGAGGACTTCGGCGAGGAGTTGAAACGCGCAGCCCAGATGCGACGACGATTCTATGGAAACTTTTGGGGTGCGCCTTTCACTGAGCGAATGATTGAATTCGCCCGAGGACATCGCGGCATCAAACGCGTCTTAGGCGATCTGGTGGCAGGCGAACAAGGCTACGTTGATTTGAAGAAGAAGTTGGCGAAGAGCGCGCTTTGGCCTCTTTGAACTTAAGGCGCAAGGCGTTTGATCACCCAAGTCCCATCCGCATCCCGCTCGTAAAGTAGTCGATCGTGCAGACGACCCGTGCGTCCCTTCCAAAACTCAATCCGTTCAGGTCTTAGCAAATAGCCGCCCCAATTTTTTGGCCGCGGAATTGGCCCATCACCAAACTCAGCCTCTATTTCTTCGACCCGGCGCTCGAGCCATTCCCGGCTGGGAATCGTCTCGCTTTGAGGCGAAGCGATTGCGCCTATCTGACTCTCGCGCGGTCTCGTTTGAAAGTAAGCATCCGACTCCTCGCCGGAAGTGCGCGTCACTGGTCCTTCGACACGAACTTGATACTCGAGCTGCGTCCAATGGAATACCAGCGCTGCGTTGGGATTCGAATCGAGATCACGAGCCTTGCTGCTGTTGTAATTCGTGTAAAAGACAAAGCCGCGTTCATCAACTTGTTTGAGTAGGACCATTCGTGCGGTCGGACGGCAATCCTTTGTAACGGTGGCGAGCGTCATCGATTCTGCCAGCGGAATCGCGGCATTCCTCGCTTTATCAAACCAGCGTTGGAAAAGTTCCAGCGGATCCGAGCCAACGAGATCTTGATCCAAGCTGTCTTCAGTGGAGTTAGCCATCTTTATTGGAAGTTGATCTTGTGTAGGGTGTCAGGCGACGTTTCAGTTCTTCCGGGATGGGCACAGTCTCAAAAGTATCCTGACGAACGGCAGCAAGGATGAAGTGAGCATCAGCAACTAACTTGTCTTCACCTTTGCGACGTACTTCAAAATTCAACTGCATTGATTTGTTGCCAAATCGTCCGACGAAAACAGATACGACAAGCAGGTCGTCTAGTTGGGCGGCGCTCCGAAAGTCACATTCGATATGAACACGCGGTAGCCAGATGTGCAGTTCGTCGAAGATCTTGCCGTATGGCAACCCAACCGAACGAAAGAGCTCGGTTTCAGCAAACTCAAAAAAGCGAATATAGGCTCCATAAAAGATTATGCGCGCGGCATCAACGTCGCCCCAGCGCACGCGTTCCTCGATGGAGAACTCCTGGTTCAATTATTAACCTTTTGAAAGATTGCTATACCTCGAGGTCATGCAGAAATCGTATTAGCGCCTTATTAAAGTCCTCAGCACGTTCAATGTTCGATACGTGTCCGGCGCCTTCGATTATCTCGAGCCTTGAACCGCGAATCTCACGATGCATCAATTCCGAGTCGGCAACCGGTGTAATTGCGTCTTCGCGTCCCACGACGATCAGTGTCGGCGCGATGATGTTAGCAAGTGATTGTCGCTGGTCTCTCCGTTCGGCCATCCCTCGAAGTGCTGCCGCCGCACCCTCAGGTTTGGTTTGGACCATCATTTCACGAACGCGTCTGACGATGTCTGCTCGCTTGGCTACGGTTTCAGGGGCCAGCAACTTGGGAAGCATGGCGTCCGCGATGCCTTCCATTCCTTCCGCCAAAGCTTTCCTGGCTTGCACCTCGCGATTCTGTTTGGCCTCTTCGTTATCGTTCTGTGCTCGTGTATCGGCAAGTACCAGCGCCCGTACGCGAAGTGGAAATAGGCGGCAAAACGCCAGCGAAACATAACCACCCATGGATAATCCAGCGATTGTTGCTCGCGACACTCTCACATGGTCCATCAGGGCCGACACATCTCGAGCCATATCTTCCATCGTCACCGTTCCCGCCGTCGCTGCACTATCGCCGTGACCGCGCAGGTCGAGTGTTAGGACCCGGTAGTTTGAACTGAGCAGCTCGACTTGCTCACGCCACATCGTGCGATTGAAAGGAAAACCATGGATCAGAATTACTACCGGACCCGACCCGACGTCGTCGTACGCTAAGCCCTGAAATCGGTTCCCCTTTTGATTGTTGGATGGATTATTCATTTACTGCTTTCCGTTTGATGGTCCATTGGTCGCCTCAGAAACTGCAGCGATCAGTTCGGCGAGTTCAATCGGCTTCGTGACATAACCTTGAAAACCGCAGGCGAGTGCACGTAGACGATCTTCTTCCTTAGCATAGGCCGTGATCGCAACCGCCGGCAGCGTTCTGATGCTATCGATGCCCAGTGAACGAACTTGAGAAATCAGTTCGTATCCATCACTGCCCGGCATCGCAATATCGGAGATCAGAATATCGGGTTCGACACTCTTCAAAACTTCCAATGCCTCGTCGGCTGAAGTCACCGCAGTCACTCGCGCATGACACTGGGTAAGTGCGGCCCGCAGCAACTCGAGTGTGTCTTCATCATCATCTACCAATAGCACGTGCAGGCCGCCTAACTCGTGCCGGCCGCGTTCACGAAGACTTCTTTGGCCAATCTCTTCACCCATGTTGGGCTGCACGGTTGCCCCGATGATCGGTAGGCGCACGGTGAACGTAGATCCGCTTCCTCTACCCTGGCTATCGGCTCGGATCGTACCACCGTGAATCTCGACCAGATGTCTGGCAATAGCGAGACCCAATCCCAATCCGCCGTGTTGTCGCGTAGTAGTGCTGTCCGCCTGACGAAATCGATCGAATACGAACGGCAGAAACTCGGGACTAATCCCCTGCCCGGTATCGGCAAAACTGATCTCGACGTGCTTCCCCTGGTGCTCAACCATGACACGGACCTGACCACCGGCTGAGGTGAACTTGATTGCATTTGAGAGTAGGTTCCAGATTACTTGTTGCAGCCGATTCGAATCGCCGGAAACAACCACGGGACGCGCTTCCATATCCAAGTCGATGCTAATACCTTTGGCGTCGGCAGTTGGCCTTACCACATTGATCGCATTCTCGATCACCGGGCCTAACTCAATTGGGTGCAGGTCGAGGTAGAGATTGCCTGTGATTATTCGCGAGACATCGAGAATGTCGTCAACAATTTGTGCTTGAGATTTCGCGTTTCTTCTAATGGTCTCGATTGCGCGTTCGCATGAGTCGGGATCAAGTGTTCCCGACTCGAGCATACGTGACCATCCGAGAATAGCTGTTAAGGGTGTGCGTAGTTCGTGAGATACCGTTGCGAGAAACTCATCTTTCAAACGATTCGACTCTTCAGCGGCAGCGCGCGCGGTGCTTTCTCGCTCGAGTAACCTTACGTTTTCCACTGCCACCGCAGTCAGATTCGCTGCCATGCGCATCGCTGTAACGTGGGCTTCGCGATATGCCGACACTTGATAACTCTGAATCTCAATTGTGCCGATGATTCGCCCCATCACCGACATGGGCGCGGCCAAAGATGATTGCGGACGCAGACCATTGTCCGGACCGACGGTGACAGAGGGACGACCGCGCGTAGCCTCCATGTAGTGGTCGGTGATGATCACTTCTCCGGTCCGTACCGCGCGACTATTTGGTCCAACCGAGGTGATCGGCATCGGCGGCAGATCAGAAACATCAAACTCCTGACCATCACCCCAGCAGTAGCAGGCGGTTCGGACAGCACCGACCGGATCGTAAAGCGACACGAAGATTCCGTCGCACGGAGCAGAAACAACCGAGAAATCACGTAACGCGCGGAATATCGCGACCAGGTCGTGCGAGGTTCCCAAGGCTTGAGATAGAGTAGCAATACGTTCCAGCAGCCGTTCATATTCCGACAGTGCGCGTTGATCTGCCTGACGCAAGGCTTCTTCAGCCCGACGCCGCACAGTGATATCTCGAGCAATCGCTTGAATACCAACCGGCTTGCCGTTCTGTTGAATCAGACGACTGCTAATCTCAACCGTCACTAACTCGCCGGATTTACTTACAAGATCAACTTCGTAGTTG
>DATBMP010000444.1:0-6590 GCA_036554845.1 Pyrinomonadaceae bacterium | reverse complement strand
ACAGCAGTGTTAGTGGCTGTGGTTGGTCACGCTTTTTGGCTACTCGCCGCCTGGTTCTTCCGGCAAGTCGCCGGCAAAGCCTCAGATACCCCGGCGACGACTCAAGAGAAGAAATCCTGTCCTGATTGCCACCGAAGCATCCCCACAGATCAGAAGATTTGTGCGTGCGGCTGGCGCGAGCCATCAGCTGCAGTTTCTGAACTACTCAAGGATCTTGCCGCCACAGAACGGCAAGCAAGAAGATTTTTTCGGGCAGGTCAGCTCGATCAAACAGGTTTCGAAACTCTGATTGCTGAAATTGAACGCGAGAAAGAACACCTGCGATCCGGAAAGTCTCCGACTCCGCAAGCTCCCGCTAATTCAAAACCTGTCGCGGAATCCATAACAGCCGAACTTGGTAATGCAGAGACGTCGTCGGACGTGGTGGTTGGTTCGTTCATCGCGCGCGACGACGAGATCGTAATTGAACCGGCGCCCTCCTTCATTTCAGAGGACCAGACAACTGAAGACGATAAAGAATCGGCGTGGTCCATCCCGCGTCCGCCACGGAAGTCGTTCGGCGAAATGCTTAACGCCTTCATGGAAGAGAGCAATATTCGCTGGGGCGAGATTATTGGCGGACTGCTGATCATCGGATGCTCTACCGCGCTTGTTGTCAGCTTGTGGTCCGAGATCTCTCAGATTCCAGTTCTCAAGTTCTTAATCTTCACCACCGTAACTGCCGCACTGTTCGGTGTCGGTCTTTACACAGAACATCGCTGGAAGTTGCCTACTACGAGTCGTGGAATCCTGACGACAGCGACGTTACTCGTCCCACTTAACTTTCTGGCCATTGCTGCTGTATCGAGCGGCGACTCGCCGAGTGCATTGGTCGTTGGAAGCGAATTGATCGCGCCGGCAATCTTTTTGTGTCTCGTTTATTTCGCCGGCAAGGTGCTTACTCCAAACTGGCCCCATTTGCTAGTCGCGGGTGTGTTGGGATCTTCAATTGGTCAGTTGCTTGTTCGTCACTTTGCCTCGCCCGATCTTTCACCAGGCTTACTGGTTCTGTTGGGTGCGTTTCCACTTGCCTGTTACGTCGCGTCAGCGGTGTGGATGCTGAAGAAGGCTTTGGATGACGGCGAGATATCTGAAAGTGAAACGATTGCGGTCTTTATCACGCTGGGCGCTTTAACGTTTGCCGCGGTGTTGCCATTCGCTTTGTTGCTTTACAAGTCTGGCCCAATCGCGATGTCGATGATGTTTCTGGCGCCTTTGGTGAGTTTTGGCGGCTTTCCTTTACTCGCCACGGGAATGTTTTTGTGGCATCGCGTAACACCGAAGAAATTGGTCGCCACCCGCACAGTTGGCACGAGCCTGGCAATACTCGGAACAGCGATTGTAGTTGCCGGAATGATCCTGGCGTGGCCCAATCCCGCGAGCATTGTTCCGTCCGCCCTCTTCAACTTCGCTGTCTTCACCGCGCTCGCCTTGCTACTCAGACTGCCTTACGCACATCTGCCGGCAGCATTGAGTTTCAGTCTGGCGTATCTGGTGTTGGTCCACGTTCTGGCGGGTAATGTGAACTGGCAGAACCTGCGGGTCACATCACTGCTTCAAGAATCTTTATCAGTGAGTAGCGGCCAGGCGTTGACTGCGTTGTTTGTGATCTTTCTTGGTGTTTCCGAATGGTGGCGACGTCGCGATCGTGATGCAGAAGGAGTTGTTTACGTTATAGCTGCGGGCGCGATTGCCGCAATCAGTCTGGGGCTGGTCTCAACGTTTGGTCTCTCAAGAGGTGGACCATTCGCGATCTGGTTCGTTTACACAATCTACGCGATTGGCGCTTTCGTCATAGCCTGGCGCAGTGGTTGGGGTCACTTCAGCTGGATCGGAACAGCGCTTCTGTTGGCGGCCGCGGGGCAAATGGCCGTGCTCTACGGTTGGTCGTTCCCGTGGCAGAAGGCGTTCTTTATTGAAGCAAGCCTTTGTGCTGTCGCGGCAATCATTCTTCGGCAACAACGCGCGGATGAAAAAGTGCTTGTTGCGCCGTTGAGGTTGGCAGCGCTTATCGCTTCATTCATCGCGGTAGGGTTTCTGATTCAGGCTGGTCCACGGCAGTCCACCGTGATGCAAACTCAGGCCGTGTTTTGGCTAGCCGGCATTTGGCTACTGCTCTTGTGGCTGAAACCTGAAAAGGAACTTTTTACTCTCTTCCAAATTGCGCTGACGGTCGGTGTGGTCCTCGGGATCAAAGCCACACTTCAGAAATACGATTGGTATTCATATCTGCCACATGTGTTTCTGCATCCGTGGGGACTTCAGATTCAGGGTACTGCACTGGTCCTGTTGAGTTTGATCTGGGTTGGATTGCGGTTCGCGTTCGGCAGGTGGGAGTCTATCGACGGCTCACAGCGTGCATCGATAAGTGTTGCGCGACTCGATCTCATCGACCGCTTCAAGCCACTGCTAAATGCCGGGTCGTCATTCGATCGACTTGTGCTTTGGTGTGTTCTAGTGGCGTTTCTTATCTTCGCGTCATTTGGTGCTCTTTCCGGAGTCACTCGCGAGTTGACTGCTCACGATGTGGCCAACCCTTCTTGGGACCTGGCGGGCTTTCCTCACCTGGAAATCCTTCAGCCAGGTTCATGGATTCTGTTGGCTCTGATTCTCATCGCCCTGCTCGCGAACCTGTGGGAAAGGCGACGCTCCAACTATCTGGTCGGAGCAGTTGCAGCTTCAACTGCTGTGATTCCGCTGCTTGCGGGTACATGGGAGGGCCAGACAGCTTCAGCTTCGGCCTGGCGCTGGTTGGCGGCCCTTTTTCTCGTCGTTGGATCCGTCGCTCTCTGGTATTCCAAACAGATCGCAGACTGGTTGAAGTCGTTCGGTTGGCCCAGCGTGGAAGTTTCGCGCGAAGAGTTAGTGCGTCGGACGCGGTTGGTGCTGCTACTGCTAACCGTTTTGCCAGTACTGGTCCTGACGATCTATCCGGCGATGAGGGCGATCTTCTACCTGCCGGTGCATGGTCCCAATTCGGGCTTCTTCTCTTTTGTCGACGAGGGTTTCTCGTACGCCGTGCCACTGTTGGTGATTGCGTTGGTGCTGATCGCCCATGCGGTGCGCGACCAAATACCAACCTACGCCTTCGTGGCCGGTTTCTTCTTTTGTATCACCATAACTATCGTCCACCTGTTGTCTGTTGTTGCAGTTAACGGTTCGATGAATCGCGACGTTCTGGCCCAGAGTTTTCAGCTGAATGCGATCGTGCTCGCCGCTTATGGACTTGTTTGGCTTCGATTTTTCGAGCGCTGGTCGAAACCAGGTGAGGAGAGAAACAAACAGGAAACCAGACGTCTGTCGTCGATAGGCTTCCATCATGTTGCGGCTATTGCATCACTCTTCCTTTTGGGAAGTATTGTTGTAGTCCGCTTGTTGATGCGCGTGAATTGGGAGTCACCCAGCGAGTCTTCCATCACCTTCGTTCTTTCCCTCGTCTCTGTCGTCCTCTTGTTGATTGCCTGCCTCTGGGATCGCGCAGCCAGGTACGCGGTCGCAGGTTTGTACCTGATGGGGATGCTTTTCGCCGGCTTCATCGTAGACAGTCTTGATCTTTACCAGGGGAGGCTGTTGTGGACGTTGATGATCCTGGTAACTGTTTACTCTTCAATCGTCGCGTTCATCTGGCATTTTCGAGAACGGATACTGAACTTCACTGATCGTTGGCGACTACCGAGACGTATTGACGAATCTGTTGCTGAGATTAGTTGGCTTAAGTGGTTCCAGATCTCGGCTGTTGTTGGCTGTTTTCTAATCGCGTACTGGGTGGTGCTTTTCTTTGCAGACTGGCCCTCGAGAGTCACAGCGGCGTTGGCAATCTCTTCACAACTGATTGCCTTTGCACTGATGGCCGAAGGAACCAATCGCATCAAGTGGTTGCAAGCCGCGATTGTCGTCGCCGTTGTTGGGTTAGTCCTTTTCGGGTGGTCCTTTCTGATCCCCTGGGTCACAGGGACGTGGTTGAACCGTGCGGTGATCCTGATGGTGGAAATGTTCTTTGTTACCGCTCTGTACGCATTGTTCATGAATCGAGCGAAGGAGAGTTCGCCGGATTGGACCAGCGCTTTTCAAAAATGTGTCCCGTGGATCGTGGGCTTGGCAGTACTCGCACTTCTGTTCTCGTTATCCACTGAAGTTTTCTACCAGGTACGGTTTGGCACGGTCCATGTGCATCCTTTGGTTCTGTTGACGAATGGGTTGACGTTGATTGCCGCTATGGTGCTGTGCGTTCTCATTGCACTCTCAAGCACTCACGATCCGCTCAAGCTCTCTGGACGTGGTCGGATGAACTATGTTTACGTGGCTGAAGTGATGCTGGCGCTGCTATTTATGCACGTTCGCCTCACTATGCCGTGGCTTTTCACCGGTTTCTTCGAACGCTATTGGCCGTTTGTGGTTATGGCTATTGCTTATTTTGGTGTGGCGACAGCCGAATCGTTGCGCAGACGCCGACTGATCGTGTTGGCCCAACCGATCGAGCGGACCGGAGCGTTCTTACCATTGTTGCCGGTTTTGGGATTTTGGCTCGCGCAGTCAGAGGTCGATTATTCAGTGTTGTTGTTTGTGGTTGGTGGGTTATACGGTCTGCTTTCGGTTCTTCGTCGCTCGTTTATGTTTGGTCTGGTGGCTGCCGTCGCTGGAAATGCCGGACTTTGGTATCTGCTGCAGCGCTCGCCTGATTATCAATTTCTCGCGCATCCACAGCTGTGGTTGATTCCGGTCGCTATGTCGGTACTCATCGCGGCTTACTTGAACGAAGATGATCTCAGTGAAGAACAGATGGCCGGGATTCGTTATTTGTCGTTGGTTACGATCTACGCATCTTCAACGGCTGACATTTTCATCAATGGTGTAGCTGAGTCGCCATGGTTGCCGCTCATCCTGGCGGCCTTGTCGTTAGCGGGAGTTTTCTGCGGCATCATCTTCCGCATTCGGGGTTTCTTGCTGCTTGGATCGGTGTTTCTGCTGTTATCGATCTTGACGATGATCTGGTATGCGTCCGCAAACTTAGGTTGGACGTGGCTTTGGTATGTGGCAGGAATATTTACCGGCGCGACGATCATTTTCATGTTCGCGGTCTTCGAAAAGAAGAGAGCTGAAGTGCTGCGGTTGGTGGAGGGACTGCGAGAGTGGGAAAGGTAAGGGCATTGACGAGTGACGATTGTCGATTGACGATTGATACTTCGATGGGAGTGTATTGCTCAGCTCAGAGGAGCTGTTGGTTAGACGGTCGACTCGCTTTGCACAGGAAGTCTTTTGCGTACGGCTCGGCTGCACCCTTGCGGTAAGCCTGCGGCTTACCGTTAGTCAATTTGAATGTCAGGCTATGCCTAGGTTCTCACATCTTTAAGGAGCCTCGATAAAACTATATGAAACGTTCGGTAAGCCGCAGGCTTAACACAAGGTGTGCGGCCGAGCCGGAACTCCAAAAGACTTTTTGTGCAAAGCCCAGTTGATCAGGTAAATGGCGCTTCACCTCAACGCGAAATCGACAATCGACACTAACCTCAGGATTTCGCTTCTGACAACTGATCCTTTCTCCGTTTCCGTAGAATCAAGGCTGTGATCAGGGTGACCAACAATCCGATCGGCAACGGTTCAAGTAATGTGAACGCTATGTTGATGAGGGGGTTCTTGTACAACTCCATGAATCGTTTCATGTCCTGAACCTGCCGACTAAGTTCTGCCTCAGTCGCACCCGCTGCCCGGGCCTTCTCAATCACATGATTGCTGTACTTCTCGGCGAAATCGGGTGCCAGGGTGTGATAAACCACCTGCCAGGCGATCACATAGATCGCACACGACACCAGGGTAATAAGCAGTCCTACCTTGAATGCCTTTCCAAAACTGATAGTCCCGCCAGCAACGTTCTCGCGATACGAACGAACACCAAAGAACACCATTAAGAGCGAGATGACGATCGTGGTGTAACCAAGGACCTCCAGCTTGTCGAAGGAGACGCGGTCCACCAGCCGCACCGAGACCACCATCATTAGTGCCATGATCCCGCCCGCGATTAAGCCGAAGGTCAAAACCGTTTTTCTCATAACTGTTTTCTCCTGTTTGAGTTTAGTTCGGCGGGAAATTACCTCTTGCAGGGAGGATGTGTCGTCATACTTTAGGGTGATTTTGGTGGTGTCTGGTGAAAATCACTCGAAAGGATGATGGCGGAGTGGAAATTGGAATTTGGAAATTGGAATTTGGGAATTGGAAAATTGGGATTTGGAAATTGGGATTTGGAATTTGGAATTTGGGAATTGGGATTTGGAATTTGGAATTTGGAATTTGGGAATTGGAATTTGGGGAATTGGAATTTGGAATTTGGAATTTGGGATTTAGGATTCCCTCTGTTGTCAGTTGTTAGTGGCTGTGACCCAACATTTCACGTGGGGAAGGGTGGTCCCGCTGTCGCGCTTGCTTGAAGCTATGAGATCTGCAAATGGGCTCAATAACCAGTCAAATATATGAACTGTGACAGCGGGGGTGAACCACCCTTCCCAACCTGAAATCTTTGGCAACTCTAACTAACAACTGACCACTGATTACTTAAC
>DATBMP010000392.1:0-3428 GCA_036554845.1 Pyrinomonadaceae bacterium | reverse complement strand
TCTTGTGGGAAAGCGAACGAACAGGTTGGCGACACCTTTATCACTACGCCGCAGACGGCAAGCTGATCAAACAGGTGACGGATGGGAAGTGGGAAGTCCGTTCAGTGGACAGGATCGACGAACAAAACGGAACCGTTTATGTAACGACGACCGAACACAGTCACATCGCACCCCAACCGTATTCTGTCGATCTCGCGAGCGGTCGTTTGACGAGACTTAGTACAAACGAAGGCACGCATCGGGTCTCATTCAACCCAACCGCAACGCATTTCATCGATTTTTGGAGTGATGTAAACACACCCACGCAAACGCGACTCTTCGCGTCGAATGGCAAACTAGTCCGCGTGATCGAAGAGAATAAGGTTGACGCGCTGAAGCAATACAAGTTGGGACAGACGGAGCTGATGCAGGTTAAGACGCGTGACGGCTTTGTAATGGAAGCCATGATTATCAAGCCACCTGACTTTGATCCGCGCAAGAAGTATCCAGTGGTTGAGTTTACCTACAGTGGGCCGCATGCACCTCAGGTGCGCAATACATGGGGCAGCACAACATACATGTGGCATCAACTGTTGGCCCAGAAAGGTTATCTGATTTGGGTTTGTGACAATCGCACGGCCAGTGGGAAAGGGGCGGAATCAGAATGGCCCGTTTATAAAAACTTTGGCGAACTCGAACTGCGTGATCTCGAAGACGGACTCACCTGGTTGAAGAGTCAACCTTACGTAGATGGATCGCGGATCGGGATCTGGGGTTGGAGTTACGGTGGTTTCATGACGAGCTATGCGATGACGCACAGCAAGAGCTTCAAGATTGGAATCGCGGGCGGGACGGTGGCGGATTGGCGGGACTACGACACGATTTACACCGAGCGATACATGGCCACTCCGCAAAACAATCTTGAAGGTTATCGAAAGAGCTCGCCTATCACTGCCGCGAAAGACTTAAGTGGCAAACTGCTGCTGATTCACGGCGCGATGGATGACAACGTCCACATGCAGAACACGATTCAGTTTGCTTATGAGTTGCAGAAGGCAGGGAAGCAGTTCGAGTTGATGATCTATCCCAAGTCGCGCCACGGTGTAACGGACCCGCTGCTGGTAAAGCACATGCGCACGATGATGACGAGGTTTATCGAGGAGAACCTGTGAAGGGATATCGTTAAAGGAATTAGGTCATTGCCAATTGACGATTGCCAATTGCCGATTTCGTTTTATGTAAATAGGTCGATTCTTTTGAAGTTTGTTCATTTTTAGCAGAACTCTCGAAGGAAACAATCGGCAATCGGCAATTGGCAATGTCTTATCTCTGGCATTTCGGACAGTAATACGTCGATCGGCCGCCATGGACCACGCGTCTGATCCGCGTGCCGCAGTTCACGCACGGCTCACCTTCCCGTTCATAAACTCTCCAGAAACGTTCGTCGCTTCCAAAATAACTGCCATTTCTATCCGACAAGTTGATCTTCAGCGTTGAACCTGAATCGATCGCCTCTCGAAGCACCTGTTTGATCGCCTCGTGTAAACGTCGCACTCGTTGCCGCGAGATCGATGAAGCAATCGAAAACGGACTGATGCGCGCAAGAAACAATGCCTCGGCCGCGTAGATGTTACCGAGACCCAGAACCTTGGTTTGATCGAGAAGGACCTGTTTAAGGGTCCGTTTCGATCGCTTGAGCGTTGCCGCGAGATAATCTTCTGAAAACTCTTCCGACAGTGGTTCGGGTGCAAGGTCACGCAATTCACGACTCTTGAATAGGCGTTTCGAAGCGACCAGGTTCATCCTGCCGAACTGTCGCATGTCGCAATAGACCAAACGCCGGTCGTCATCGAGATAAAGGATCACGTGGGAGTGCGGCAGCAGCGAATCTTCCGTCGCGAGAGAGACGAACTTGCCCGTCATCCGCAGGTGAACAATTAAGACTTCACCACTATCGAGTTGAATGAGGATGTGCTTTCCGCGACGCTCAACTGCGCTGATCGTGCTGCCGCTCAATCGTCGGTTGAAGACGCGAGCAGAGAGTTCGGGTGCGGTTCGTTTGAGTTTTAGTTCGGCAGCGAGGATTTTACGACCAACGATTGCAAGTCGTAAGGCGCGTACTACGTGTTCGACTTCGGGTAGTTCAGGCATGTGGAAGAAAGATGCCGCGGCCTTGCGCCGTAGAGAATCATGATCGCTGTTACATAATTTTGTGGATTATTGATGCCACTGGCTTACCCCGTAGAGGCTCACCACGCAGCGACTAACGAAATCCTTGAGTCAGCGTGAAGACAACACGGGGCAAGCCGGCTTTGCACAAAAAAGTCTGTTGGGTACGGCTCTGCCGCACCCTTGCGGTAAGCCTGCGTCTTACCGTTATTCCAACCTAAATATCAGGCTATGCCTAAACTGTTCCATCTTTGAGGCATAGCCTCGATCAAAATATATGATGGTTCGGTAAGTCGCAGACTTACCGCAAGGGTGCGGCCGAGCCGGAACTCCAAAAAGGACTTTTCGTATCAACCAGATGCGGATACGGATTGCGTCAACTTCTCACCGGCGTCCAGTAACTTATTGACCTTCACGGTTGACGTCGCTTCTGAATAGATCCGCAGCACCGGCTCAGTCCCTGATTGACGAAACAGGAGCCATGACTCGTCTGCAAAGAGCAGCTTGGTCCCATCGAGCGTTTGAATCTCTTGAACTTCTTCGCCGGCGATCTTCTTCGTTGTCTCGGCGATCTGCTCAACCAGGCGCATTCCAGCTGCAACCTCCATCTTCAGATCTGTTCTTCCGAAGTAGAACTCGCCGAACTCTTTATGAATGTCACGCAGGATCTCCGACGGTGGCTTGCCTGCCACCAGAACGGCTTCGAGGAAGAGAAGGGAATTGAGAATGCCATCACGCTCGGGAATGTGACCTTTCACACCAATGCCTCCTGATTCCTCAGCACCGATCAGGATGTCATCGGTCAGCATCAGTTCAGCGATGTACTTGAATCCAATTGGTGTCTCATAAAGTTTGAGATTGTGCGCCGCGGCAATGCGTTTCAAGAGAACCGATTGTGAGAACGTTCGGACCACCCCGCCGGTCATTTTTCGGTTGCGGACCAGATGCAACAAGATCAAAGGGACAACGTCGTGCATCGTTAATGTCTCGCCGCGTTCATTCACTGCACCGACGCGATCCGCATCACCATCAGTTGCCACACCAGCCAGCGCTCCAGATTCACGGACACGAGACTTTAATGCTCCGAGATTTTTATCGATCGGTTCCGGATTAACCCCTCCAAAAAGTGGATCGCGATTCGCACGAATCGTCTCGATCTGTAAGTCACCACCACTAAGAAAACTTTCGATCCAGGTCCCCCCTGAACCATGCATGGAATCGACTATCAACCGTCCAGTTGCACCTTTCAGACGATCGATGTCGATGTATGAAGCGATCTG
>DATBMP010000202.1:0-3077 GCA_036554845.1 Pyrinomonadaceae bacterium | reverse complement strand
AGCCGCGCGTGGGTTTTGCCTGGGACATCTCAAAGACGGGCAAGTCTCTCTTGCGCGGAAGCTTTGGAATCTATAACGCGCGCCAGAACATGTTGACCCAGGTCGGCTCAATTACGACCAACGGCGTGCAACAACAAACTATCTTCCTTAACACGCCAATTATTGCTTCGGGTGTGCCTGGGCCAGTTTGGCCCGGATTGGTAACGCCAACCGCTGGAACGTGCAGCGACGGCGTACGGACCAATCCTTTCCCATGCTTCTCAGGTGTGCGCGTATTCAGTCGCGACTATGCCAACCCACGCGTGTACACCGGAAACGTAGGGTTTGAACAGGAACTCGCTGAGAACCTGTTGCTCTATTTGGATTACACGCACGCGAAGGCGGTCCACTTAACCCGTTTCCTGGATTACGCACGAACTGGTTTCTTTGCTCCGTTCCTGGGCGAGACGATGGTAACCAGCGCACTGGGAAAATCGCTTTATCGAGGATTCACGGTAGGTATGCGCAAACGTTTGAGCAAGGGTTATCAGTTTGAATGGAATTATACGTTTGCGAAGGACCTTGATGATGATTCAAACGAGCGAGACCCATTCACCGATCGCGCGTTCGATATCAACAACCTGCAACTGGACTATGCACTTTCAGATCGGGACATCAGGCACCGGTTCAACTTCTACGGCATCGTCGAGCTACCGTGGGGCATGGAGTTGAGCGGTCGCGTGCAGGCACGAACTGCGCAGCCGAGATCACCCAACTGCGCATCGCGTTGCTTCCCGCGTAATACCATTCGCAAGTCGAATGAGTACTTCTCGGTTGATTGGCGCTGGCAGCGGCCGATTCGGTTCGGCGAACGTTACGAGTTGACACCGGTTGTCGAGATGTTCAATACCTTCAACACAGACAACAACCTGGATCCTACAATCGGATCTCCGCTCTTTAACTTTGACGGGTTCTTGCGTCAGGGCGTGGGTGATCCGAGGCAGGTGCAGTTGGCGCTGAAGTTTTCGTTCTAAAAAAGGGAGCGGATAAAACGCGGATCAGATAGCGGAGTCAAACTCTTCTGTTCTGATCCGCGTACCCGCGCCCTACTTCTACCAGTCCTTCCAGGCGTCGCCAAACTTCCTCCGGACGCAGTCCCACAAAGCAAGCTGGTTTAAATTCGCTCGGCTGCTGGTAGTCGCAACGAGTCTCGTGACAACCCAAACATTCGAAGTCCGAGACCATGTGAACCTGGTTCTTTCCCATGGCTCCAACCAGTGCTGGATCGGTTGCGCCGTACAACGTCACAGAGGGAACATCGAGTGCCGCAGCGATATGACTCAAACCAGTATCGAGACCTACCGTCGCCACCGCGCGCGAAATGATTGAGGCCTTCTCAGAAATTGAGAGCGGTGGCAGAACTAAAACACGATTGTTCTCGGCAGCAATGCGTAGTGACTTCAAGCGCTCGTCTTCACTTCCCCATGGCAACACAATCTGAAATCCAGCGTCTTTAGCTTGCCGCACCAACTCGCACCAATAGTGTTCGGGCCAATTCTTCGATTCCCACGCGGTACTATGAATGAAAACGAGATAAGGTGAAGTTACTGCAATCGAGACTTCGGGCAAACGAGTTCGCACAATCCCGTAATCAATATTCTCTTCCACAAAGGTGTAGCCGAGCGCTTGTGACAAGAGTTGCCGCATGCGTCGCATCGAGTGTTGACCTTTGGGAACAGTAAATCGTTTCGAGTAAAGACCGTGCGCGCCCCATTCGTGAACGGAACGCTGGTCATAACCGAGCGCTGGCCCTTTGGCGAGTCGTGCAACTGTGGCGCTTTTCCATTCTCCCTGTACATCGACAATGACATCGTAATTGTGCTGTCGCAGCGATCGTAAGAACGGACGCATCTCGCCACTTGTTACTGCCTCGCGCAGGTTCTTGCCCCAGCGACGGAAACTGGCGGCAAAGACATTGTCGACGTGGGAATGCCATGAAGGGATCTGTGCGAAAGATTCATCGACAGCCCAGTCGAAGCGTATTTCTGGAATTGCCCTGCTCGCGTCGGTGAGGGCGGGGAGGGTCTGGACCAGATCTCCCATCGATGAAAGTCGTACGATTAAGACACGCATGGGTCGCGGGATACGGTAACTCACACAACGCTGTCAGCAAAACGTCTTGGTCGACACCACCAACTTCAGTCGCGTGGTCACTCATTTTCAGCCTAACCCATGAGGCCGGAAACGATCCGGACACCACCGGCTTCAGCCGCGTGGTAATCCAACTTCTTCCTTCGTATTAATAAGAATGATCGCGCAATTGGCTAAAAGTTGGAGTACCACGCGATTGAAGTCAGTATCTGAAGATCATTACGGTGAATCCTCCGTGCGCTGACCTGAATCGAGCCGGCATGCAACCGAGCGAGCGATCCGTTCTCATGCAGTACGGCTCAGCGCTATGATCCAGATCTCTTGAAACCTTCTTGGCATATCCATTGCTCAACAAACGCCGATGCAAAACTGCAATGGAACTCGGCACACAGTTGAGAAACCTGATGCGCCACCGACACATCCATATGACCCGTTGGATCCGGATCAGCCCAATGACCCGCTGCCGATTCCGCCTGATCCCGAGTCGCCACCGCCCATTCCCGGACGCGAACCACACACGGATCAGCCCGTGGGAGATCCGCCCAATAACGAGCCAACTCGATTGGCATCGAAGTAGTCGAGTTTCGAATGCATCTAGTCACTCTCCTCCTTGTCACCTCGTGGGCGCGGTCCATATTTCGATTCTTTCGACGACTCGGTCCGATTGGTCTGTTCCTGTTGGGTGCGCTCGATTCATCATTTCTGTTTCTTCCTTTTGGTAACGATCTCTTGCTGATTGCTTTTGTGAGTGCTGACCGTGCGGGGTGGGCCTGGATTCTTTATGTGTTGATGTCGGCAACAGGATCTGTGGTCGGAGTGTTTGTAATCGACCTGCTGATGCGAAAGGCAGGCGAAGAAGGACTGAAGAGATTCCTCAAGCCAAAACAGATCGAAAAATTGCGGGCCAAGACTGAGAAGCGCGCGGGCTGGGCCGTGTTCACTGCAAC
>DATBMP010000530.1:0-4463 GCA_036554845.1 Pyrinomonadaceae bacterium | reverse complement strand
GTAAGGCAGATCCATATTCACCAACTGCGCCCACACTCATCGCACGACGGTTTGACGAAAACCGTGAAATCCCGGAAGAGCGCGTGCGCCGAATGTTCGAACTGGTCTTGACTTCCCCTCTCTTTCCGGAAGTTGCGAAGCTGATCGAGTTGCGGTTGGGTCGTCCTCTGGAACCTTTTGATATTTGGTACAACGGTTTTCGACCTCGCGGTACCTACACGGAGAGTCAGTTGGACGAGATTGTAAAGCGGCGCTATCCGACTGCGGATGCCTACAAAAAGGACATGCCTCGACTTCTGATGCAGCTTGGCTTCACCAAAGAACGCGCTGAATACCTCGCCAATAACATCATCGTGGATCCGGCCCGAGGATCAGGTCACGCGATGGGCGCGAGCATGAGGTCGGCCAAAACACACTTGCGCACTCGTGTTGGCAAGGATGGGATGGACTACAAAGGCTTCAACATCGCAGTCCACGAAATGGGCCACAACGTCGAACAGACTTTCTCACTTAACAATATCGACTACTACACGCTTCAAGGTGTTCCCAACACTGCGTTTACGGAAGCACTGGCATTCGTATTTCAGGGTAAGGATTTAGAACTTCTCGGTCTGGCGAAACCCGATGCGAAGAGTCGCGCATTCAAAACGCTCGATGATTTCTGGGGTACGGCCGAGATTGCCGGAGTTGCGTTGGTTGACATGGCGGTCTGGCATTGGATGTATGAGCACCCGAACGCGACACCAGCTGAGTTAAAAGAGGCCACGTTGCAGATCTCGAAGGATGTTTGGAACAAGTACTTCGCGCCTGTCTTTAAGAAACGAGACGTGACGTTGTTGGGAATCTACTCGCACATGATCGATTCGTTTCTGTATCTGCCTGACTATCCGATTGGTCACATGATTGCTTTTCAGATTGAGGAGCAGATGGAGAAAGCGGGAAACATTGGAGCGGAATTTGAGCGAATGGCAGTGGTGGGAAGCGTGGTGCCCGATTTATGGATGAAGAAGGCCACCGGCTCGCCCGTTGGTCCAGAGGCGTTGTTGAATGAAACGGCAAAGTCGTTGAAGGAAGTTGGGAAGTGAAACGATTGCGGATTGCGGATTGCGGGGTGCGGAGTGCGGATTTCGGATTGCGGATTTCGGATTTCGGATTTCGGATTTCGTCTGTGGAGGGTTCGTTCAAGTTACAAAAGGGTGTAAAGAAGTAGCGCAAATTTCAAATCTAAATTCCAATTTCGAAATTCCAAATTCCGCAATCCGAAATCCGCACTCCGCAATCCGAAATCCGCAATCCGCAATCCAAACTCGGAAAGAGAAACTCAATGAAACATCTACTACCAATTATCGCGATGGCCATCGTCTCAGTGGCGTCAATTCCAGCCCAGGAGACACCACCCATCCGAAACTTCCTGCGAGTCAACGAAGACTTTTGTACCGGCGCACAACCCCGGACTGATCAATTAGAGAAGTTAAAGGCTGATGGGGTGAAGGCAATCATAAATCTTCGTGTTCCCACCGAACATCGTGCCGCTGAGGAAGAAGCAAAGGCTAAAGAACTTGGCCTGCGTTACATCAACATTCCGGTGAAGTTTGGCGAGCCGAAGGAAGAACAGGTAACTGAATTTCTCAAGGCGACCGACGATCCAAACAACCGCCCCGCATTTATCCATTGTGCTGCTGCCGTCCGCGTCGGCGCCTTCTGGATGATCAGGCGAGTCTTGCGCGATGGCTGGTCCATCGAAAAAGCCGAAGAGGAAGCGAGGAAGATCGGGTTGAAAGAGAGTCCGCATTTGAATGAGTTTGCGCGGGCATACATTGAAAAGCATCGACCGAAGGATTGACGATTTGCGATTGTGGGTAGCGTGTTGAGAGATCCAACAGGACTCCTGGATGAACCGACAATGAGTTAAGCTAACCGAATTAACGCGACTGTGGTGCATTAATTTCGACAACGGCTGGAATACCTTTAATCAGAGTTCGACAAGCACCAATCGAGCACCGTCAATCGTCAATCGTCAATACCCATGCTCGCCCTGCTCAACATCTCAAACATTGCGTTGATCGACGACCTGCGAGTTGAGTTCGACAGCGGTCTCAACCTCCTCACTGGCGAGACGGGATCTGGTAAATCGATCATTGTCGATGCGCTCGGCGTCCTGATTGGCGGAAGGTTTACCTCGGATCTTTTGAAAAGCGGCACCGAACGCGGCTTTATCGAAGGCCTCTTTATAGTGAATAGCAATCCCCAATTGGATCAGACACTCGCCGATGCTGGTATACGCATTTTGCCCGAAGATCAGAATAGAGGTTACGAGCTGATCATTCGGCGCGAACTGTCACAGACAGGTAAGAATAAGATCTTCATCAATAACCAACTCGCTACTCAATCACTCTTACGAGAACTGCGTCCTTACCTTGTTGATATTCACGGTCAGGGAGACCAGCAGACACTCTTTAACCCGAACACACATCTCGAACTGCTCGATGCATTCGCCAACGTTAATGAAATGCGAAGGCAGGTGGCCGATTGCTACCGAACCTGGAACCAGCTCACGGCAGAACTCCACGAACTGCAACGCGACGAAGCAGAGAAATTCCAATTGGTAGACATCCTTAAATTTCAGATCAACGAGATCGAACGCGCGCAGTTGGCAACAGGTGAGGAAGAACAGGTCGAAGCGGAACGACGCCGTTTAATGAACACAGAGCAACTGACGCTGTTGTCCACGGAGAGTTATCGGCTGGTTTATGAAGATGACGATGCGGCGTTGGCTCGGATTCGACAGACCTTAAAACGAGTGCAGGAGTTGGCTGAGTTCGATCCAAGCTTCAAAGATTATCTCGAGGGTTTAGAGGCCACGCGCGTGGTTCTGGAAGATCTATCGTTTTCGCTAAGAGAGTTTTCCGAGAAGCTTGAGTTCTCTCCCGCTCGGCTCGGTGAACTTGAAGATCGGCTGGCGGAGCTCGGTCGACTAAAGCGCAAGTATGGTGGATCTATCGAGACTGCACTCGAGCATCTCGCAAACGCGGAGGATCGACTCAGAACGATCGAGCGCTCCGACGAACGTGAAGAAGAATTGAAAGCGGCGCTTGCGACCGCACGGGCACTCTTTTTGGAGCGTGCGGGAAAGTTGCATGCGGACCGTGTGCGCGCAGCGAAGAAGTTTGAACAGGCAGTTGAATCGGGCCTGGGCGAAGTGGCTATGAACAACGCTCGCTTTCAAGTACAGATAACGGCGCCGAAACAAACGGATTCGGAAGATTCAAGTACCTTTACTGCAAACGGCATCGACACGATTGAGTTTTACTTTTCCGCGAACCCTGGCGAAGAGTTGAAACCTCTGTCGCGCGTAGCGTCAGGAGGCGAGGCTTCACGTTTGATGTTGGTGCTGAAGACGGTTGCGAATGCCGCCGAGTTTCCCCGCACCATCGTCTTCGATGAGATCGATACGGGCATCGGCGGGCGAGTCAGCGAAGCAGTTGGCAACAAACTAAAGCGACTGTCCGATACCAATCAAGTGTTGTGTGTTACACATCAACCGCAGATTGCTCGCTTTGCGGATCATCATCTGGTGGTTGAGAAATCGACTAATAAGGGTCGCACAGGAGTGGGTATTGCGAAGTTGGATCGACGTGGCAGAGTTGAAGAGATCGCACGCATGCTGACCGGCGCCGAGATAACTGACAGCGCGCGTAAACACGCGAAAGAGTTGTTGAAACAATAGCTGAATGGATCTTGGGTCTAAGACTAAGTCCCAAGGCCAAAGAACCAGTACTAAAGACAAGACCCAAAGACCAACTTCTCGAACAATGCATTCAAAATCAGAAGGGCTATTCAAACGAGCGACCGAATTGTTGCCGGGCGGCGTCAACTCTCCTGTTCGCGCGTTTCGTGGCGTCGGCGGCACACCGTGTTTCATCAAGAGTGCCAGTGGCGCGACTATGACCGACGTCGACGGGACCACCTACATTGATTACGTCGGTTCGTGGGGTCCAATGATTCTGGGCCATGCCTACCCTGAAGTCATTTCTGCGTTGTCGGAAGCACTGATGCGCGGCACGAGTTATGGAGCGCCAAACGAAATAGAGATCGAACTCGCTGAAGAGATCGTTGCTGCCGTCCCGTCCATCGAGATGGTACGCATGGTTAACAGCGGCACCGAGGCAACGATGTCAGCGATTCGCCTCGCACGGGGTGTTACGGGCAGGGACAAGCTGGTGAAGTTCGAGGGGTCCTATCACGGTCATGGCGATAGTCTTTTGGTAAAGGCCGGTTCAGGCGTGGCGACGTTAGGATTGCCCGACAGTCCCGGCGTTCCATCAACCTTGGCCCAATACACTCTCACGGTTCCTTTTAATGATGCGGGGGCGTTGGCACAGGTGTTTGATCAGTACTCTGACATCGCCGCGGTGATCATTGAACCCGTAGTCGGCAATATGGGCTGCGTTCCTCCCCTTCCC
>DATBMP010000529.1:0-4633 GCA_036554845.1 Pyrinomonadaceae bacterium | reverse complement strand
ATCCCATCCGTGCCAACCGAGACGCCGATGTTTCCGCCAGCGCCTTCTAGCATATAAACGTTCCCGTTTATTTTCTGCGCCTTGATCTCAACTTTCGAGAAATCTGTTTGGCCCAGTGTCACTATTGCCGTGATACAGATGACCGCAATTACAGCAATGAGGTTTTTTTTCATCCGAGAACTCCTGTGTTTTAGTTTCTGAAGGTCCTGAAAATCAGGCGTCAGGGTTTCTAAGTACAGCAATGAAGGGAAGGTTTCGATAACGTTCGGCAAAGTCGAGTCCATAGCCAACCACGAAATGATCTGGAATCTTGAAACCGAGATAGTCAATTTCAACTTCTCGTTCTCGACGTTCGTACTTGTCCAACAGTGCGACGAGCTTGACACTGGCGGCGCCGCGCGACTTTAGATTGGCAAGCAAGTAAGAAAGTGTGAGGCCTGTATCAACAATGTCTTCAACGACGATGATGTGCCGGCCTTCAACTGCAACATCGAGGTCTTTCAAAATACGGACTTCGCCCGAAGTCCGAGTAGATGATCCATAACTCGAAATTGCCATGAACTCGATACTCAATCGTGTATCGATCGCACGGAGCAGATCGCTCAGAAAAAAACACGCACCTTTGAGTACCCCAATCAAGAGCGGATTCACTCCCGAGTAGTCTCGCGTGATCTCAGCGCCGATCTCTTTGATGCGATCTCTGATTTGCTCTTCGGAAATAAGCACTTCCAAGTTGGGGTTTGAGAACTCCGATGGAATGTGGGCGGACGAGGTGGCCACTGTCTTCTCCTATTCGTTTGCTTAGTTCATTTTTGCTTTTGATGGACGGTCGCCACGTGTTCGAGCGAAACACAAGCAGGTTTGCCACGTGGCC
The DNA here is from genome assembly GCA_036554845.1 of Pyrinomonadaceae bacterium. Taxonomy (GTDB): domain Bacteria; phylum Acidobacteriota; class Blastocatellia; order Pyrinomonadales; family Pyrinomonadaceae; genus PSRF01. The sequence goes on along the minus strand of DATBMP010000529.1, from coordinate 3,759 downwards.
TTTTGGTGCAGCATACTATGCAAGCTCTTCCCTGAAGGTCAATGTCAAACTCAAAAATGAATCAAGCAAAAACAGATCCGAAGAGGTGTGGAAGTTTGCGAGTTTGGTTCCAGACATTCGCGCTAATCCTGGTCTCAATAACTTGTGCGCACGACGCATGGGCGCAACAGAGTGCCGCGATCCAACCCTGTCTGGACACTCCAACCCCGACTCAACCAGCAAAAAATACTGCGCAACCATCGATTAAGAACACGGGACAAACCTTTATCGATGAGAGTGTCGCTTCGGATCCGGCACTTGAAAAACTAATTGAGCCCTACGCAGTGAAAGTGCGCGAGCTGACCACAGTTATTGGGACATTGCGAGGAGCACTTATTCGCGGTGGAGTCGGTGCTGGTTCGCTCGGCAACTTCGTAACTGATGCGCTGCGATCTCAAGCCTCGCGAAGACTGGGTCAACCGGTGCCAGTCTTGATCACAAACGCTGGTGGCTTGCGCAAGAGTGCGATAGCAGAAGGCGACCTTCGCTCCAGCGACATATTTGAGTTGTTGCCTTTCGAGAACGCGCTGATTCAACTCGATCTAACGGGTGAACAACTGGTGAATCTATTAGACGTAGTTCTGACCCGTCGCGATGCGCAATCAGGTGCACGCATTACTTATCGGATAAACGCCGAAAAGAATCCGGAAATGGTTTCGGTAAAGCTTGTGGATGCAGCCGGAAAAGAGATTGAGATAGAACCCGGGAAGACTTATCAGATAGTCACGATCGACTATCTACTCGGCCTTCGCAGTGGTCCCTATGCGCTCTTGCAGGAAGGAAAGAATGTCAAACCACTTGGTCTGACAATGCGCGATGCGGTTCTTGAATATGTGAAAGCTGAGACTGCCGCCGGACGTCAAATCAGCTCGAAACTTGATGGGAGGTTTGTAGAACAGAAATGATCGGCCGGCGCAAGTTTTTAGCTTCATCTGCTGTGGGCGGCGCATCATTGATGATTTTTCCGCTCGCGTCGCGGTTTCGCTTTCTCGCAAACGATTTCGGCTCGAGTGAAACGGTCATAACCATTCTTCACACCAACGACACGCATTCTCAGATCGACCCACTTCCGAAGAGTGATCCGGTGTACGCGGGAAAAGGTGGCGTTGCGCGACGCGCTACCCTGGTGAAGCGTGTTCGCAAGGAGAACCCGAATACGCTGCTAATTGACGGTGGTGACGTTTTTCAAGGAACACCTTACTTCAACTTCTATAAAGGAGAGGTTGAGTACAAGGCGATGTCCGAGATTGGTTACGACGCAGGGACGCTTGGCAATCACGAGTTTGACAACGGTGTCGATGCGCTGGCTGCAGCTATCAAGTTCGCCAGATTCGATCTCGTCTCATCCAACTACGATGTAAAGGGAACTCCGCTTGAGTCACTGGTGAAGCCATACGTCGTCCGAGAGCTGAGCGGAGTTCGTGTTGGTCTGTTTGGGATGGGAATTAGTCCCGCGGGATTGATCACCCCGGCAAACTTCAAAGGCGTTACTTATCGTGACCCAGTTGAAGCAGCTCGAGAAGTTGTCGGGACCTTGCGAACAAAAGAACGGTGTACGTTGGTCGTGGGAATGTCACATTTGGGCTACTTCGCCGAACCCAGAGTGGGCCAAATTGGTGATTCACAAGTCGCTGCGCAAGTGGATGGTATCGACTTCATCGCCAGCGGCCATACACACACTTTCATGAAGGAGCCCGTCAAGGTGCAACAGCCTTGCGGAAAAGAGACGCTGATCTTCCAGGTTGGACGCAGCGGAATCTACGTGGGCCGCATAGATTTCGTTATGAGAAACGGTGCCGTTGCATCAGCATCGGCAAGCCTCCTGGATTTGCGGGATCCCTCATTGGCTTAGTTCTGATCCGACACAAATGTCTGACGATCAAACAACTCGGGACCGCATTCGAGCATTAGTTCGCGATGTGCTTGACAAGATTCCGGCTGAAGAAGGTGGACGTGGTGGCAGCGTCGATACAAGTAGTAAGTTCATCGACACTGCACCTAAGGAGGTCACACCTGGTCCAGTCACTCGTGATGAATCTTCTAAGTCGCTGATTACGGAGGCGGATGTCCGCGGACTCGAGAATGGTGCAGTGCTGCGTATAGGTGAAACCGCTCGACTCACTCCGCTGGCAGCGGACATTGTTAACGAGAAGGGAATCGAGATAGTCCGGCGAACGTCGCGTCGAGGATTTAAGGCTTCCAAGTTGATCGCGGTCGGTTCTGATCACGGTGGCTTCAAGATGAAAGAGGAGCTCAAAAAGTTTCTCAGCGAGTTGGGCCATCGAGTTCACGATTTCGGCACTCACTCAGAAGAGGCGGTTGATTATCCCGACTTTGCACATGCCGTCGCACGTGCCGTTGCAGAAGGCACATCCGACCTTGGAGTGATCGTTGATGGCGCCGGAGTAGGAAGCGCGATGACAGCAAACAAGGTTCCGGGAGTTCGCGCCGCTGCGGCTTATTCAGTTGCCGTTGCCCGCAATTCGCGCGAGCACAACGGGGCCAATGTGCTGACGCTTGGCAGCGGCACCATCAACAGCGCGGAGATGCGAGAGATCGTAAAAGCGTGGTTGGGAAGTGAGCTTACCGAAGATCGTCACCGTAGACGCGTTGCGAAGATTCAAGCGGTAGAGCGACAATACAGTCGCTAGATCGGTGACTCATGTGAAAGGCCGCGTCACCTGCTAAATGAGATTTATGAGATGTCTTTTACGACCCTTGGTCCTCATCGGGGTTTTCTTCAGCACCTGTTTAATACCTGCCGCCGCGCAGAACTCGAAACCAACCACACCATCTGGAGACCTGGTCACTGAGATTGAAGAGTGGAAACGGTTTTCTCCTTCGGCGATGGGCTTCTCTGTGCTCTTACCGAGTCGGCCCACGGTGACAGACCAGACAATCGAGAACCCGAACGGCAACATAATCAACCATGTATACTATTCAGAGTTTCGTTCTGATGTTTTCATGGTAACCGTCGCGAAGTTTCCCGAGCCAATCAGTGACAAAAATCGGATCAAGCTGATGCTCGATAACGGCCGCGATAATGGTCTGTCCGGAAGTAAAGCAGAGTTGAAAAGTGAGAAAGAGATCACGCTCGATGGTAACTATGGCCGCGAGTGGGAGATGGTCCTTCCAAAAAGTATTCGTGCGCGCAGTCGCGCCTATTGGGTAACGGATACGCTTTATCAACTAATCGCGCTGGTACCCGAGGTCCAAACACCGCAGATTGCCAAAGAGTCCGACGAGAGAGTGTTCAAGTTTCTGGAATCGTTTGAGTTGAAACGCAAAGTGTCAGAGTGAGTATGAGTAACCATAACGGCGAATTCGAGTTGCTGATCGAGCAGATCACCGACGCCATCGTCGCGCGATTGAATGGCGATGGTGATCAGGCAGCGCTGTGTGGTTGCACTTCTGAATGTTTCAATCGGTGTCCTGAGCGGATGCATCGGATCGTGGATGCCGGTGCTTCACGCATTGGTTTGGTGTTGGGCGAAACAGGCACTGCTAACGATTGGGCCGGCTTGATCGATCACACCTTACTCAAACCGGAAGCTACGGAAAGTGACATCAAACGTCTTTGTGATGAAGCGGCTCGATATCACTTCGCATCAGTGTGCGTGAATCCAACCTGGGTAAAGATCGCTGAGTGTCATCTGCGTGGTGCTCATGTTCCTGTATGTACCGTCATCGGCTTTCCCTTGGGCGCAACACTTCCGGATG
>DATBMP010000504.1:0-13616 GCA_036554845.1 Pyrinomonadaceae bacterium | reverse complement strand
GACGCAACTCACCGGGGGCTTCGGCGATGTTGAGCCGACATGGTCGCCCGATGGATCCCGGATCGCCTTTGCCAGTAACCGAGATAACTTGATCACGTCGATCTATTCAATCAATTCATCTGACGGAAGTAATCTGACAAGAATCACAAATGCGTTACCCGGGAGTGATCGGGCGCCGAGCTGGTCGCCGGATGGAAGCAAGATCGCTTTCTGGACCAACGAAGGTTCGATTGGGCTGCATATCGGTATCGTCAATGCAGACGGCAGTGGACGAACAGGGCTTTTGGCGAACCTGGCTTATGGTCTTAACCCCGCATGGTCGCCAGATGGAAGTAAGATCGCTTTTGGTGGTGAGTTAGCAGCGGGCCGTCGAATTGTAGTAATGAACGCAGACGGCACAGGGCAGACGGTGATCGGGGATAACGGGTTTATTGACGATAACCCTGCATGGTCACCGGATGGGACAAAGATCGTGTTCGACCGGAACTTGAACGGGCAGAACAGAATCTTTGTGATGAACGCGGATGGCTCGGGACAGGTGAATCTGACGCCTACCACGTTCGCAGTTGAACCCAATTGGCAACGTGTTGCGGCGCCAACGCCGACACCGACCCCAACACCAACTCCTACACCAACGCCGACGCCCACACCGACACCGACGCCGACACCAACGCCAACACCGACACCAACACCAACACCAACACCAACGCCAACACCAACACCAACGCCGACACCAACGCCAACACCAACGCCAACGCCAACACCAACACCAACGCCAACGCCAACACCAGGACCTATTGCAGTAGTGCCGGTGAATGGTCCAGCGCTAACGCTTGTACCGGTCACCATCAACTCGAGCGCGGGCGATCAATATGACCCGCACGTGAGTGGAGAGTGGATGGCTTACACGTCAGACCATACGATTCGCTACTACAACTTTGTAACCAACGTCGATGCACAGATTCCTCTCGGCCCATCATCCCGCGATCTGCTGTCTGACATCAGCGGCAGCAAGATAGTCTTCTCAAGAGTCATCACAGGTGTGAAGACTGCCGTGATGGTGTTTGACGCCGCGACACCCGGAACCCCGCCGGTAGAGATCGATCCAATGACACCCTCCACGCGCATCGGTTCTGCAATTGGAGGCGACACAGTTGCGTATATCGACTTCGGCTTTAATGGATTTGGCGAAGTCATAATTCACGATCTGGCAAGCGCTGTTTCCGTTCGCGCCACAATAGACGTTGCTTCCGATGTCAATCCATCGGTCTCGCCCGATGGCAACGTTGTTACCTGGGAACATTGCGCAACCTCAGCGGCAAATTGCGACATCTGGAAGGCTGTCCGAAACGGCGTGGTTTGGGACGTGAGTGTTGCAACGGATTCGGCTGACCATGAAGCCAATCCTGACAACAATGGGATCCTGGTGGTCCATGACACACTATTAAGTACGAATAACAACGAGTTGTTATGGCATTCCGTTAACGGCGGCACCCCCGTCCAACTCCAGCTGCCGAGTTTTGAGGCCAACCCAAGCATTGCAAATAACTTTATTTCTTTCGAGAGTCGTCCCACCCTGTTCGACACTACCGATATCTACGTCTACGACATAACTACCAATCTGCTCTACCGCATGACTAACACGCCATCGGTAACCGAGCAGCTCAATGACATTACCGTTCTTCCCGACGGCAGAATTCGCGTGGTATGGAGCAGCGATGAGGACGGGTTCGATCAGCGCAACATCAAGAGCGCGACCTTTTCGCTCGGAGTGCCAGATGACACTCCACCCGTTATTACACCGCACGCGAACATCACGTTGAACGCTACGATGCCCGCAGGTGCTGTCGGGAACTTCACCGTCCAGGCAACCGATGACGTCGGTGTCACCTCCATGGTCTGCGTTCCAACCTCCGGAAGTATCTTTCCTATCGGCACTTCGCAGGTTCACTGCATAGCCAGAGATGCAGCCGGGAATTCATCCAGTTCCGTTTTTAGCGTCAGGGTGAATGGCGTGACGGAACAGATCCTGGAACTAGCGATCTTTGTGGGGAATACGCCCATGCCAACACTTCTCAAGTTGAGACTGATAACCGCATTGGCAGTCGCCATGGCGAATCGATCGAACAAAGCGGAGGCGTGCAGCGCACTTACCGTATTCATTCAGATGGTGCAGGCGCAACCACCAGGGGTGATTACTGCCGCGAGAAAGGCTCGGATGATTGCCGACGCAGGGCGGATTAAGTCAGTACTTGGCTGTCCTTAGCCAGACAACAAGGCTCGACACAACGGAATATCATTCGTTAGAGAAGACGTGGCTGCACGTGGCACTAGATCATGAGAAAAAAGGGCGGCCACGGAAGGCCGCCTCTTACAAATAACCATCACGTACTAAACCAAGTCTAGAACAACTCGAATTTGATAGTCAGATACTTCTTCGGATTCTGGCGGAAGTCGTAAAGCAGCTTGACGCTCTCTGACGACAGTTGATTGACATTCGAGTAGAGCGCCTCGTCGGTCAGCAGTTTGCCGACCGTGCCTTCACCGCGCTGCGCTGCTGAAACCATCGTGTCGATGCGCTCCGCTGTGGTATTGAAGCGCGCGATGGCCGTCCGAGCATCGTTATAAATCTGCTCGTCTTTGATCAGCTTGCCCAGTGTGCCCCGGCCCGAATTAATATCGGCAATCATCAGATTAATCTGGTCCACCGAACGATCCAACCGATCAGCTGTGCGATTGATCCGCACATAAAGTTCATCGTCGGTAAGCAACTTCCCAGCAGAACCGCGACCGGCACGAAGATCTTCGGCAATCTTTCTTAACTGCATCGTGACTTCGTTTGCATTGTTATAGAGTGCCGGATCGTTCAAGAACCTTCCCGCCGAACCCTGACCTGAGCGCACCTGACGCATTACGTCCTCAGTCTCGCGAATCGTTGCATTGAGATTGTTGTAAAGAGCTTCATCGCTGAAAAGCCGGCCCACGGTCCCTTTGCCGCCCTTAACATCGCGCACGATTGAACTAATCTCATCCGAAAGTTTGCTCAAGCGCTGGGCCAGATCCGTGCCTGAAGTCGCAAAGTCGTTGACGGTGTTTGATGAAGAGGAGGGAAGCGTGTCCCAGTCTTTTACCGGAGCACCGACCGATGTTCCGGGAATGATGTTGATTAACATTTCGTTTCCGAGCAGGCTTGGTGATCCTTGTTGCGCTGTCGAGTCGGTACGAATTCTTTCGTTTGCGGGACGTCCATCAATTGTAGAGTTGATGAGCATCACGACCTCGACCCTGGGTGCATTTGGCACCGTCGATGGTGGCAGTAACGTGATGTTATCAACCTTGCCTACGCGCACGCCCGCCAGACGTACTTCAGCGCCCTCGCGTAGTCCATTTGCGTCGATGAATCGCGCTTTCAAGTGCAACTTCTGGCTAAAAGGGTTGATGTCGCCCGAAGCGTTAAGGATGAGAAATATGAGAATGATGATGGAGATCAGTACAAAAATCCCGACTCGCAACTGTCTAAAACTAACTGATTGGTTTGATCTTGGCATAACTCTTTACGAAGGGTGGTGACTATTAATATTAGGGGTGTTGTCGTCCGACTCCTTCAGTCCTTTCAATTAGTGTCCGCGCAGAAACTTTTGAATATAGGCATCCTCGGATCGCTTCAGCGCTTCATCTGTGCCGCTGAATATGATCTTTCCCGACCTCATCATCATGACTTTACTATTGATCAGGCATAAGCGTTCGCCTTCGCGTTCGAAAACAACCTGCCCTTCATCATTGACCACCGCATATTCCGAGCAGATGTAGTCAAGGTTGTTCATCTCATGCGTGACAAAGATCGACGAGACATCTTCGAGATCGCGGAGTTTCATTGCAAGTTCACAAATCGTTCGCGCGGTAGGTGGATCAAGACCCGCCGTCGGTTCATCAAATAGAACAATCTTCGGATCCCCGATGAGCGCTCGTGCAATTCCGACCCTGCGTCGCATGCCGCCAGATAGTTCAGAAGGCATCTTGTCGATCGCATCTTCGAGATTTACAAAGCGCAACATGCGCCGGACCTCAGGTTCCACTTCCGATTCGGTCAAGCCTTGTTCGTGAAGTCGATAGGCAACGTTCTCATAAACGGAGAGCGAGTCAAAGAGCGCGCCTTCCTGAAAGACCATGCCGATCTTCTTGCGCACCTTCATCATCTGTTCTTCGTTGTAGTCGGTGATGTCTTCACCATCAACAAGCACGCGACCCGCATCGGGTTTCAATAATCCCAACACCAGTTTGATGATTGTCGATTTGCCTCCTCCTGAGCCTCCCAGGATGAGTTTCGTTTCACCCTTCATAACTTTGAAGCTCAGGTGGTCCAACACCACGCGATCATCGAACGCGAGCAGGACATTGCGAAACTCGATAGCCGGAATGGCGCGATTGTGGTCGTCTACTTCCAGAAAGGTAGAGTCGGCCGCGTCGTCGCTGACTTCTCCGGGCGGATGAGGTGAATGTCTCTCTCTAATCGTGGTTGACATGAATCTTTAACTAGGCGGCGTTCATGCCGAGCAGGTACTGCAGCGCTCGTGCCAGGAAGAAGTCGGCAATGATTACTACAATCGAGGCAGTGACAACTGCGCGGGTAACCGATCGACCTACACCCACCGTACCACCTTCAGTACTGAGTCCTTTGTAACAGGCGATCGAACCGATGATCAGGCCAAAGCAGATCGGCTTTATAACGCCGCCAATAATATCATCTGAGGTTATGCCGTCACGAACAGACACGAGAAATGTGTCCATAGAGAGGCCGTAAAGAGTCGTCGCGGCGATTCCGCCACCGGCAATTCCGACGATGTCGGCGATTACGGTGAGCAGCGGCAAAGTTACGGTCAACGCAATCAGTCGTGGCGCAACCAGTTTCTTGGTCGGATCCGTGCCTAGCGCCCTCATCGCATCGATCTGTTGAGACACGGTCATCGAACCGAGCTCAGCTGCGATTGCCGAACCCACACGACCGGCTACCATCAGCGCACTTAGCACCGGACCCAGTTCACGCACGAGAGAGATGGCGACCAGCCGTCCGGTTTGGGACTGGGCTCCATAAAACTGAAGGGTGGGGAATGTTTGGAGTGTCAGGACGCCGCCGGTAAAGAACCCGGTAAGAACAATGATCGTAAGCGAGCCGACACCAATCGTGTCCATCTGCGCGATCATTTCCTGGAAGTAACGCGGACGGCTAAGAAGGCCACGGAACGCCCGAGCGGCCAGCAACGTCGTCTCCTGCAGTTCGAGAAGAGCTCGCGTAGCGAAGTTCATTTGCAGGTATTCGTGGGGCCAGTCTGGGAACGAGGAGCGGGTTTCTTCAACATTCTAATGTGGTTAGGGAAGCTGCCTGACCTGGAAATAGCGCCTCGTATCAGTTGACGACGGATGCAGTTAAAGAGCGGCCTATCATGCGCAAATTGTTAGCAATGCGTCAAGGCAATATCTGAAAAACGTTGTTTGTGATGTGTGGGACCGCGGCTACAAAGGATCTACCCGGGGGCGCAGCCCAAGTAAATAAGAGTGGTCGCTTACGGCGGGGCAGGCCCGCACCTCACAACCGGCGGCGAAGCCGACGAGAAGGTTGATAATTTAAGGCGACAAGCGTTGGCATCGGTAGGCTGAGCGGGCTCTTTGTAGCAGCGAACGTGAAAGGCACGGCAAGCCCGTGGCATCGGTAGGTTAAGCAGTTATCTTTGTAGCAGCGCTTTGCACAAAAAGTCCTTTGTGGACTTCCGGCTCGGCCGCAACCTTGCGGTAAGCCTGCGGCTTACCGAACCTTCGTATATTTTGATCGAGGCTATGCCTCAGAGATGGAACAGTTTAGGCATAGCCTGATATTTAGGTTGGGATAACGGTAAGCCGCAGGCTTACCGCAAGGGTGCGGCAGAGCCGTATCCAAAAGACTTTTTGTGCAAAGCATTGTAGCAGCGAACGTGAAAGACCACGGGACAAGCCCGTGGATGCTGTGAGTCCTTTACGGACGCGCTCGAGGTGGGAGATTCGGTGGCGCCAAGGTGTTCCCCTGATTACGGCGTCGTCGATTATTCAGCGCGTCCCGACGACGTTGCCTGTCCTCAATAGATCGGCGTCCAGCGTGACGGATCTCTTTAAGAAGTGCCCGTTGTTCCTTCGTTAGAACGCGACGAATTCTGACCTCTGTCATCACACGCATTCGCACTTGTGCGGCCTGGGCTATGGCGAGCTCTTGCAAGTGCTGTTCGATTTGCGCTTCGTTGAGCGAGTCATTATCCAGCGCGTCCTGTAATGCCTGATTCGCTGCACGCAACCTTAGATTTACAGCGCGTCGTTCTTCCTGCAGTTGAACTCTTATGGCCCTAATCTGCTGGCGTTGATCCGGAGACAACTGGAGATCTTGAATCGGATCGTCGTTGCCACGCTGTGCCTGCTCTCTTTGCTCTTCGCCCTGAGCAAACACATACGACTGAGATGCGACGGTTAATCCAAGCACGCTTACCGTCACTAGCACGAGTCTTATAGTTAGACTGTTTTTCATCACCATCCTCTTTACTCATCCTGCCCGTTGAGACGGTCACTCAACAAAAACAGATCCGACTCATCACTCGAACTTGTCAACCTGAGATCAGCAGCCAGTTGCAGACGTTCCTGCCTTGTCAGTGGTCGTCGTGTTTGAGCCGCTTTCGCGCGCACAGGCCTCACCTTCTTAACGATCTTATCGGGCTGGACGTAATCTTCTTCGACCGCTACAACCTGTTCTCTCTCGTTCTTTTTAAGTTCTGCGAGCTTCTCTTCCGCACGTTGCTCAATCAAAGCATCCAGTTCCTGCTGCGTGTATTGTGGATTGCTCCCTGCCGGATTGTCAGTCTTTCGCAAACCAATCACCGTTAGAACTACCAGCACGCAGAACAGCACCGAGGCGAACGCCACCGCACCTTGCAACCACATCGGAGAAAGATTAAAGAACTCTCGAACCGCGCCGATCGCCGATCTGCGAGCAGGCTCACTCTCAAGCGACTGGACCAGTGGACTGGTCACATAGCCGAGCGACTGCTGACGCCAGGCAATGATTGGCTTTCTTATCTCAGTGAAGCTTGCATACTCATCGCGACACTGCGAGCACGATCGCAGGTGCTCTTTGAAGTTGAGAATTTCTGCTTCACTAGCCTCGTCATAAAGCAACGAGATTAGATTATCTGTGCGATCACAGGCCGGGGCTTTAACGTTTTCCATCGTCATCTCCAAAAACTCTTATGAGACATTGTCTCCATAACGCGCAAGTCGCATCTGTAACTGCTTGAAGGCGGTATACAACCTGCTCTTGACTGTACTCAGCGGGAGGTCAAGCGCCTCAGATATCTCTCGAAAAGTTAACTCTTCAAACTCTTTCATCAGTACTACCTGCCGCAACTCAAGAGGCAGCGCACCGACTGCACGCCGTACCGCCTCGATGTTCTGCTGATTCTCAACAATTCGGACAGGTGAGTATTCGGCTGAGGCGGAGAAAACTGATGCGTCTCTTTCGGCTTCATCCTCCAGCGCTGCCTCTTTTCTTACTTTGGCCCGGCGTTGACGAGTGATGCACTGATTAACAGCAATACGGTGTAGCCAGGAAGAAACCTTTGCTTCGCCGCGGAAGTTCCGCAGGTTTCTGAAAGCCGCGAGAAAGGTCTCTTGGGTTGCATCACGTGCATCCTCCTCTCGGCCGAGCATTCCATAAGTGAGGGCGTAAATCTTTCGCTCCCAGCGCCGCACGATCTCGCCGAAAGCGTCAGCATCACCCGTTAAGGCCCGCTCTACGATCTGCTCGTCGGTCGTAGTCGTCTTCATTCTCCGATCTGGCGCCCACCCGTCCGAATTCCGTCCGCCCGAGTGCCCCCCGAGCTTTGCTGTCAACGGTTTAGACGCCCGAGAAAGCGTTTAAGTCTAAGTAAAGAGCCATCAGACTCGGTCTAAAAGGGCCAGTAAACCCGTGTGCTTAAATGCGTTAAAAGTCGTTGACACTTCCTCAGCCGCTCGACATAATGCCTTAGCGGCCGATTGCCTGCCAGGTCGGCCCGCTGCAAAGCCTTCCTAAGTCCGTTTCCTTTGGTTCCCCGGATTAAGACCATATGTTCGAAAAAGCTGGGCGCGTACGCCTCCTTTATATTGTCCTGGGCGTTCTGCTGCTCGTTGGGCTATTGCCTCTCGCACTGGCCGGCACGTTACTGTCGGGCCGGACCGCAGAAGAATTGCGCGCCATCGAAGGACGGTATCAGGCGCAATTAGTTCAGGACAAGGCGCGTCAGATTGAGCTCTACGGTCAGCGGTATCGCGATGCAGTGACGGGAATCACGAGAGCGTTTGAGATCTCGGGTGGCATCGATCAACTCGGTGATCAGGGATACGAACTTCGTTTACAAAAAGCACTCCAGGAAGATCCCAATCTTATTGCGCTGGCTATCTGGCCCGTGGATGGTGAACTCCGCCGGGCATTTCAACCTGACGTTATCAAGCGTGAAGAAGTTGATGAGCGTGTCAGCGAAGTCCTAGCGCGGATGAGCGGTCGCGGTCTGATTGTTAGTCGACCGCAGATCATTCGCTCGGGTCAGGAAATGGCGATGACAGTTGCCGCTCCCGTGATGGGTGGTCACAATAACGATGACGTGATCGCGGCAGTCGTCGCGATCGTTTCGTTCCAGGAAGTCTTCAAGGCTGTGCAGCAACCCACATCCAAGAGTGAGCGCGAACTGCTTGATGCAGGTCTGCCGGTTGTTTTTGTTGTCGATCAAAATGGGCGAGCTGTCGCCCACCCTGAGGCGAGTGTGGCGTTCACAGCCAAGCCAATGACCGATTTGAAGGTCGTCCAGGATTGGCAAGAGTCAGGAACGAAAGTGCAGTCTGCACTCGCACCATTCACTGCTGTTCGAGACAACCGAAAAGTGGAGATGCTTGGCTCGTATGCAACGGCTGAACTCGATCACCAGGCGCGACTTGGTGTGATCGCGGTTCAGGATGAGGCAGCGGCACTTGCTTCCGTTTCTGATATGCGTTGGCAGACGCTCTGGATCAGTTTGGTGGCTGCCTTGTTCGCACTGGTCATCGGATTCTTCTTTGCAAAGAAACTGAGCGATCCGGTTCAGGAACTTGCCATGGGCGCACACCGCATTGCTAGCGGAGATTTTTCGCAACGGATCGAGATCGTCAGCAAGACTGAGTTGGGTGAACTGGGAACTTCGTTCAACCAGATGACTGATCAGATTGAGCGTTACATCAAGGACTTGCAACGATCGGTAAAAGAGAATCGAGAACTATTCCTTGGCACGGTCAAATCTTTGGCAGCGGCGATTGACGGTAAAGATCCTTACACTCGTGGTCACTCGGAACGCGTCTCGAGGATCTCGATGGCAATAGCGCAACGTCTGAATCTTCCTGACGATGAGTGCGAGAAGATACGCATCAGTGCGCTCTTGCATGACGTCGGCAAGATCGGCATCGACGACAGCATCTTAAAGAAGCCTGCAGCTTTGACGGATGAAGAATATGAGATCATGAAGCAGCACCCGCAGAAGGGCTTCAAGATCATGTCCCAGATACCTGGAATCTCAGATTTTCTCCCCGGGATGTACATGCATCATGAGATGGTGGACGGCAAGGGATACCCGCAAGGCTTGAAGGGTGAAGAAATTCCAATGATGGGTCGCATCGTCGCAGTGGCTGACACGTTTGACGCGATGACAACTGACCGTCCGTATCAACGCGCGATGAAATTCGAAGACGCAGTTGAGCGAATTAAGGATTTTGTGGGAACGCGTTACGACGCAGCGGTGGTAGCTGCCTTCGCTGAGGCATGTGCAGAGGGCCAGATCCGACCGGGTTCGGTGAAGCTGAAGAAGCGACCGGTGGCTGATGCCCCGGTTGCTGGAAACGCACCGGAGCCACAACCCGAGCCAGTAGCGGTGGGTTAGACCTTGGAGTGCGGTGGCAAGCGCAGCGCGACACCGCTTTGGATCGCCTGGGATCGATATGCGCCGCTTTGGGCAACGTTCATCCAAAGCGGTGTGGCGCTGCGCCTGCCACCGCACTCCAAATCTTCAGCCGCGTCCTTTTTGAGGACGCGGCTGTTGCCCTTATAATCGACAACTTCCGAGTATCAACAAATTGGCGTCTATCATGTGTCGCGGAGAACTATGGGACTCTTCTGGAAACGAAAAAGTAAAGATCAGTTTTTAACCCTTGGCCTGAACGAACCTTCCCAACCAACGGAAGCGACTCCCCAGGGTTCCAAGAAGCCGATCGCTGAGCCAACTGAATCAATCAAAGCTAAGACCGAAGAACGACCGATCTCGCAACCAATCAACGATCTGGAAGTCCCGCCGGTTGTAACCGGAGCTCCTCCAACCCCGACACCTCAAGTAGCGGATACCCGGAAGCCGGTACATCGCGAACCGGAAACCGTAACCACTTCTGTTCCACAAAAAACTGTCCCGTCACGTTCCCCGTTTGCCACGTCGGTTCTGGGGCTCAACCTTTCAATGGAAGAGCTGCAAGCGCAAGAGGCCGCGCTCGAACAGGAATTTTCTGCGCGATTCAGGCGTGCCGTGTCGGCCACGCGCGAGTCGCTGTCCGAAAGGCTCGACAACGTCTTTCAAGGTCGTAAACAGATTGATGATGAGCTCCTTGATGAACTGGAAGAGGCACTGATCGCCGCGGACATCGGTGTTCCCACAACGATGCACATTCTCGAGACGGTGCGTCGCGGCATCGCCAGAAATCAAATCAATGATCTAGACGCCCTGAAGCGTGAAATCAAGAGCGAGCTCTTGCGTATTCTGCGCGCGTCGGAAAACGAGGGTGTAGCGTCTGAAACGAGTGTGCCCGACAACGTCACACCGTACGTCATGATGATCGTAGGCGTTAACGGCGTTGGAAAAACAACCACGATTGGAAAGTTGGCCCAACGGATAAAGGCCGAAGGTAACGATGTCTTAATCTGCGCTGCAGACACCTTCCGTGCTGCTGCATCCGACCAACTGGCGATCTGGGCCGAACGTACTGGCGTGCCGTTGATTCAACAGAAGCAAGGCACCGATCCGGCCGCAGTACTCTTTGATTCGTTGAAAGCGGCCAAGGCGCGCAGCTCCGATGTTTTGATCGTGGATACTGCCGGACGTCTGCATAACAAATCCAACCTTATGGCTGAGTTGGAAAAGATGAAACGAGTTGCATCCCGTGAAGTTGAAGGCGCTCCGCATGAAACTCTATTGGTTGTCGATGCCGTGACCGGACAAAACGGGCTCGAACAAGCACGTCAGTTTTTGAAGACGGCCGGGGTTACCGGCATCGTCTTGACCAAACTCGACGGTACTGCCAAAGGTGGAATTGCGGTTGCCATTGCTAAAGAATTGAACTTGCCCATCCGTTATGCCGGCATCGGCGAGAAGGTCGACGACCTGGTAGTTTTTGATCCCGAACTCTATGTCAACGGACTATTCAACTAAGATCTCCCTACAAGTGCAGCAAACAACAACAACGAAGAGTAAGACCAAGACGGCCAGCGAGACAGATCGGCGTTTAATGCAGAGGGCTTTGGATTTGGCCCAGAAGGGAATCGCGCTTGTCAGTCCCGGACCGCTCGTCGGATGTGTGATCGCCCGCGATGGAAAGATAGTGGGTGAAGGCTTTTATGTATTCGAAGACCTCAAACACGCTGAAACGCTCGCGCTTGAACAGGCGAAACATTATGCGGAAGGCGCGACCGCCTACGTCTCGCTTGAACCGCATGCGCATCACGGCCGCACACCCCCGTGTACGGATGCGCTGATCGCTGCCGGCGTCGTTCGAGTTGTCGCGCCGATTGAGGATCCCAATCCCAAAGTTTCCGGACGAGGTTTTCAGCACCTGCGATCTGTCGGCGTTGATGTTGAAATCGGATTGCTGGGTGCTGAAGCCGCACGACAGAACGAAAAGTACTTTCGCTTCATGCGAACGGGCAGGCCGTTCGTTCACTTGAAACTGGCAATGTCGCTTGACGGAAAGATCGCCACGCGCACGGGCGACTCTCGTTGGATTACGGGACAAGGCTCGCGAACGCGTGTTCATGAGTTGCGTCACGAATACGATGCGATTCTGATTGGCGCTGGCACCGCAGATGCCGATGATCCACTGCTCACGGATCGCTCCGGCAAGCCTCGACGAAGACCACTTAATCGTATTGTCCTCGATGAACGAATGCAGTTGTCGCCTGACTCCAAGTTAGCCAGGACGGCATCGGAAACACCGGTAATGGTCTTCACCAGCTGCGACCCCACAAGCGACAGATGTGTTTCGCTTCAGAATCTGGGTGTCGAAGTTGTGAACGGAAACCACGGTCGCGACCTGACAACTCTGCTTGATGAACTAGGACGGCGATCTATCCAGTCGGTGCTGGTCGAAGGCGGTGCGGGTGTAGCAGGGAGATTTTTGGACGCAGGACTTGTCGATAAGGTGACGGTGTTCATCGCACCGATGATCATTGGGGGACGTGATGCGCCCAACGCCGTCGGTGGTAGTGGAGTTGAAGTAATCGCCGACGCACTGAGATTGCGTGATGTCGAAGTGGTTCAGCGCGATGGGGACGTGGAGATCACCGGTTACCTGCCGAATGGGTGACGAAGAAACGGGAACGGTGATCGCCGATGAACATCTCTCGAAGCCGTTCTCGTAAAGCAAGCAAAACCCCTATCTCCAGCGCGAACCAATCGTCGCCATCACCTCCTCCTGCCAAACGTTTCGGTCAACATTTCCTGACAGACAAACGCGTCATCCACCGGATCGTCAGCGCGCTTGATCCTCAACCTGACGAAACCATCATCGAGATTGGACCGGGTCGTGGCGCGTTGACCGATCTGCTGGTCGATAAGGCCGGGAGATTAGTCGCGGTTGAACTTGATCAGAAGTTGGTCCCGCTGTTGGTCGATCGATTCGGTACTAAGACCAATTTTTCTTTGGTCCAGACTGATGCACTGGTTGTTGATTACTGTAGAGAGATTCAGCCCGCAGCAACCGCACGTCTTGTAGCAAACCTTCCCTACAACATTTCGACGGCAATCATTCAACGACTGATTGAGCAGCGTCGCTGTGTGACGGAGATGGTGGTCATGCTCCAGCGCGAAGTCGTCGAAAGGATGACTGCTGCGGCTGGAACTACCGATCGGGGGTACTTGTCGGTCCTGGTTGAGGCCTACACCGAGATAGAGAGGTTGTTTGATGTCTCACCGGGTTCATTCAAACCTGCACCAAAAGTCTGGAGCAGCGTCATCCGGATGAAGATGCGCCCAAGGATGCCGGTTGTTGTGAAAGACGAGAAGCTATTGTGGTCGATAGTGAGTGCGGGCTTTGCTCAACGAAGAAAGACGATTTTGAATAACCTGCGCAACGCCCCTCCGCCATTGGCTGATCGGATCAAACTGCACGGCGGTGCAAGCATCGTCTTGTGTCGTGGGGAGGTTGAACTACAACGCCGAGCTGAAACACTGACTCTGGAAGAGTGGGGGCGGATAACGCGTGTCCTGGATTAATTTGGAAATTGGAAATTGGAATTTAGAAATTAGGAATTGGAATTTGGAAATTGGAATTTGGAAATTGGA